>MGOS01000095.1:5567-12802 GCA_001797185.1 Clostridiales bacterium GWB2_37_7 | reverse complement strand
AAGAAGCGTGTTTCGATGGACATACAATCTGGTCGATGTATCTGTAAGATTTAAATTGTTTTTGAACATCTCCTCAATGGTTAGCTCCATTTCATAGTTTAACAGCTCTACAAACCGATTATTGAAAATACCATCTACAATATCTTTCTTCTGACCTTTATCTATTGAAGCAATCAGTCTATACAGCAGCATACTCTGATAATCCAACAGCTTTTGATTCATTCCATAGCTTTGTTTTAGCAGCATAATCTCAATACAATTGTTGTATAGCTCCGCAAGCTGCTGCGGCTGTTCAAGCCTGCCGCCAATAGCAATTACTGTTTCTACAAATAATTCTGTAAGTATATTCTTCTGAAGATCACTGCAAGCCTCAAAAATATCTTGCTCTTCTACCAAAACAATCAGATTGCCTTGATATTTAACTATGTGCTTAGCATCCATACTGCTTTTTATTATTTGG
Source organism: Clostridiales bacterium GWB2_37_7 (assembly GCA_001797185.1). Taxonomy (GTDB): domain Bacteria; phylum Bacillota; class Clostridia; order Lutisporales; family Lutisporaceae; genus GWB2-37-7. Next base: position 12,342 of record MGOS01000095.1, on the reverse strand, counting down.
AATAGCTCATTTTCGTTGCTCTTAATATCAATACCGCTAATTACAATCAAATTGAGCACTTTGTCTTTATTTATTACTTGCTTTAAGACTGCTGTGTCTGAGTAATTATATTCACCTGTCAATAGCTTTATGATACTATCCATCGTGCTGCTCTTTCGCTGTAATTGATTCTTTATAAGCAATACAGCCAGTGACAGTGAAGTCTCATCAAACTCTGCATTGTTTGCCGTATAAAAAATGCTCTTGCTGCCCGATATCTCAATATCCCAAGCATTATAGCCTTTCAGTTCCTGCTTCTCAACAGGAATAACCTCATTCTCGGGAAAAAAATACAACTTATCCTCAGAAAGCAATGCCATTTTACACTTTAGTACATTATACAATTGCGCTAATATTTCATTTATTTGCATCATAGTTAACCTCTCGGCTTATAACAAGATTTATTGAAAGTTTTTTGCACTTGTTGCAAAAAACTACCCAAGGCGTTTCAACGAGGCAGGGGGATATATGCCCTCCTCCTGTTGCTGAAATCGGAACCCGCCACTTATAGAAGTGGGGGACATATTTTTGCCTCGTTATATTATATAAAAGCAGCCTAATATATACCTATCTTATAGCTTTTTCTGTTTCCATGTCAAATAAATGTACCTTCTCACAATGGAATTGAAGTTCAACATGGTCTCCTGTTCTCATGCGTGAATGAGAGTCTACTCTTGCAGTAATTTGCTGTCCGCCAATCGAAAGATATAGGAATGTTTCAGAGCCCATCAATTCCGCTACTTCTACCTTGCCTTTAATGATGGAATAGTTGCTGGTTAAAGAATCTACCTCGCTGTCATGCAAGTTCTCCGGTCTTATACCCAAATGCACTTTTTTGCCTATATAGCCCCTATCCTTTAGGTTTTTTTGCATTTCATCCACAATATCAATAACACTGCCATCTCCCAGCTTTATCTCTACCTTACTGTCTTTTTCCAAAACTTCGCCAGTCAAAATGTTCATTTGAGGACTGCCTATAAAGCAAGCAACAAAAAGATTGTTTGGCTTGTCATATGCATTTTGCGGGGAATCTATTTGCTGAATTTCTCCATCCTTCATGATAACAATTCTTGTGCCCATCGTCATGGCTTCTGTTTGATCATGGGTTACATAAATAAAGGTAGTTTCTAGACGCTTATGCAGCTTTGATATTTCCGTTCTCATTTGCACTCTTAACTTGGCATCCAGGTTTGACAAAGGTTCATCCATTAAAAATACCTTTGGTTCTCTAACGATAGCTCTTCCCAAAGCAACTCTTTGCCTTTGTCCGCCAGACAGTGCCTTTGGTCTTCTATCCAACAAATGCTCTATTTCCAATATCTTTGCCGCGTTTTTCACTCTTTCATCTATTTCTGACTTTGGAACCTTTTTAAGCTTTAATCCAAAAGCCATGTTTTCATATACAGTCATATGGGGATATAAGGCGTAATTTTGGAAAACCATTGCAATATCCCTATCCTTTGGAGGTACATCATTTACCAGCTTATCACCTATGTGAAGCTCACCCTCTGTAATTTCCTCCAAACCGGCTATCATTCTCAAGGTAGTGGTTTTTCCGCAGCCCGAAGGACCTACCAAAACAATAAACTCCTTATCTGCAATATCCATATTAAATTCTTTAACCGCCATAACATTACCCGGATAAATCTTCTTTATACCCTTTAAAGTTACCTCTGACATTTCAATCCACCCTTTCATATTAAAACTATCTGCCTTAATTATATTGAAATACGAAAGGATAAACTATTATGAGTATTTATGATTTTATATTAAATAATTTGTAATAATAAATAATATAATCTATTACAGCACACTCCTAAAGCTGTTGAAGCTTTATGGAAACAATTTCATTCCTTATAGAGCAAAGAATATAGTACTTTATCAGAAAAATTTTTTAAATATTTTGAATTTTATATTGCATACATCCATGTAAATAGCATAAAATTATAAATATACATTTTATTGTATTTATTCACATTTCAGAAAGAGGTGAATCGATTGAACGACAGATTTGATAGTAAAGGTAATATCCTAAATCCAAGATCCATGGAGCATGATAGAGAAATGCAATTGCTAAAAAACATGGAATCTGTACATTCAAGAAAAAAAGCTGCCTTTAATGAACTGTTGAGATATACCTACAGCAATTTAAAGGATGTAAAAAACAATGATTCGGACAATAATAACTCATAAAAAAAACGCCATATAGGCGTTTTTTTATGGGTTATTTCGATATATCTATCTTCTTTTTTATAAGCTTGTTGTATAAATTTACAGCAGGAGATGCTCCATCATTGATTTCAAAATACATCCCTGCATTTTTAGGCACGATCAATATCCCCAGGTTCTTTATTCCTTCTCTATAGTTCTTATATTCCTTTGTTGTCAGACTTCCATCCGGTTTTCTAACCTCTAACCAAATAAAGGTAGGATAATTCCCCAGGTATTCCATTAGTTGATTTTCAGAGTATAGTATATTGTTGTTTATACTCAATATTCTATCGCCAGGTTCTAGCTGCATTTGCTTGGCAGGAGAATTCTCTCTGGTATAAAGCACACAAATTCCATCCCCCATGGCATCAAACAACGGTTTTCCATCTTCCTCTTCTTTTTTGCCCCAGATGATTAAGGCTTCATGAGCAAGAGGTGCAAATATAGCTGCTGCAAAAGCAAATACTTGAAGCTTGGCAGCCGTAATCGACAGGATTATCAATATCAAGCTGTACAACCCTAATCTATATGCAGATCTTCTACAGCGTTTTTCCGGCACCTGCGTAAGTGCAATATCCCCATAGCCTAATACTACTGGAACCAAGAAAGGCAGATATGAAAAAGCCTGGTTGTGGTTAAGCAATGGCCACCAGCTTGGCATAGGATTGGCTGCAATTTGACTGATGCTTGTTAATAGTGGATAAGACAGCATCAACAGCACCAAAGGAATGGGCCACATCCTATTCATGATGTACCCCCCCACTATTTTGCCGCTGCTTTTCTTTACAAATATAGGCACTGAAAAGGAATAGCCGTCTATCCATATTAAAAAGCTTTCTATCAAATGAAGCAAACCCACTAAGGCCATCAACCCAGGTACATAAACATTTGGAAAGCCAAAAATTAGGCTTGCCAATGCAACCAAGCCTCCGGCATATGAAAAACAAAGATATCTAACATTAACCATAGCCACTAGTATCGCAATGATCCAAATATATGTTATTCCAGATGCAAAAGTCCCTTGATTATATGGCACATAGCGTTCTATGGTAATTCCAAGCAATACCACTAGAAAGCTGCCAGACAAACCTCCGATGAAACCGTTAAACAAGGAACTAGACATCTTATCCATTAAAGACAGTCTGGTTTTTAGAATAGCAAACTCAATGCTTGAGGACTTTTTATAAAGCAGTAAAATCACCAACATCAAAACCCAAAACATTTGATTTGCTATAACGCCACTAATTTCAGCAAGAACCAGACCCGCCATCTTAAGTATAAAATGCATTTTGGCACCCCATTACTTTATTTGTTTTAGCATTTCTTGTATAGCCCTTTCCAGTTGGAGATCCTTAAGATCTTCCAGTCTTTGATCATCCTTGATTTCCATTGGCTTTACTTCAATATCTGGTTCAATTCCAATTTTATCAATGCTTATTCCATTAGGGGTATAATACTTTTGCGTTGTAAGTTTGAAGCCTGAACCATCTTTTAAGCCTTCTACAGACTGAACCAAACCTTTACCGAAGGTTTTTGTACCTATCAAGAGCCCCGCTTTTCTATCCTTAATGGCACCTGCCAGAATTTCCGAAGCACTTGCACTGCCTTCATCTACCAATACTATAAGGGGCACGCCAAGACTAGCACCCTTTGAATTATATACCTCACGATTCTTGTTAATATCCTCTGTATAAACTACCATACCCTCGCCTAATAGCTCATCAGCAATCTCCAAACATGAGCTTACATAGCCTCCTGGGTTCTGTCGCAAATCAAGTATAAGACCTTTTATATTTTTAGCCTTCAGTGCAGTCAGTGCTTTTTTGAAGTCTTTGCCTGCATCTTGATCAAAGCTGCTTAATCTGATATAGCCTATGTCATTTTCTTTGATTTCACTTTTTACAGCCTTTTGATTGATCATTTCTCTCTTGATTTCAAAGGTCATAGGCTGTTGAACCTTCTCTCTCAATATGGTCAATGTAACCTTAGTACCTGGCTCACCCTTTATCAGGTCTACAGCCTTATCCAGCTCCATACCAACCAGATCCTTGTCATCTACCTTAATGATCTTGTCATTTGTCTTAATGCCTGCCTTTTCACCCGGGGTGTCCTCAACGGGTGCTACCACAGTTATGTAGCCTTCTTCACTTTTTGTTACAATAACACCTATTCCACCAAAGCTTCCGCTGGTCATTTCATTCATTCTTTTGAATTCAGAGGATGTCAAGTATGTAGAATATGGGTCCCCAAGGGACTCGAAAAGTCCTTTCATGGCTCCGTCCATCAAAGCATCATCCTTAGCTCCTTCTACATAGTTATTTTTTATATATTCCTTTAGTCCCAAAAGCTTTTCGACATCCTTTAGATTCTCGTAATCACTCTTTGAAACCACCACCCGCTCACCCATTACAACTTCAATTGTATTGGTAATCATAAAGGTTAAAATTGAAGTAATTAGAACTAATATAATACCTAGTTGTACTGCTTTGTTTTTACTTATCATTTAATACACCTCTATCTATATTTAAAATAATTTGTTTGTCTTAAAGTTATATGAACCATTCGTATTCTGATAAATTGTTGAACCTTCAAACATGAAAAAGCAGGTGCTTACCTGCTCCTACCAGTGTATGATACTTTACATCATCTATTTTGATATATATTTAGTGCATATAATTTTTATTCCATAATAATTAATTTTCCTTGCTGCATTTTCTGCAATAGCCGTAAATCTCAAACTTATGCTCTACGGGTACAAAGCCTATTTCATCAAGCTCTTTGTTTTTCAATTCACTATAAGGACACAATTGAATGCCCTGCATATCCCCGCATTTCAAACATATAACATGATGATGATGATCATTGTGCTTCAATTCAAAATGGTTGATTCCACTGCATATATTCAGCTTATTAATAATGCCTAGCTTGCATAGAAGCTCTAAGTTTCTATATACCGTAGAAAAATTGATATTCGCATTTTGAGCTTTTACTTTTTCAAAAATCTCATGTGCAGTATAATGGTCAGGACATTGCTCAAAGGCATCAATTATAACTCTTCTTTGACCCGTAAGCTTATAGCCTTGGTTCTTCAAAGTGCTTTCTATATCTTTTAATTTATTCATATCATCACATCCAGATTTTATTAGCCTTACTTTAAGACCCGCTTTTTAAAATAAACTTCTTGCTTCCTATCATTAGCAGCAATAATGCTACACTAAATAATACAATGGTGCCTCCCGGCGCAAGGTTAAAGTAATAGGAAGCTATCAAGCCCAGCACAACAGCTATCAAGCCGAATATTACAGAATTAAGCATTGTGCTTCTAAAGCTTTTGGATATCTGCATACTAGCTGCTACAGGCACTACCAGCATAGAGGAAATCATCAGTATTCCTACAACTCGCATGGCAGCAACAATAGTTAATGCAGTTAATACCGTAAAGAATATGTTGAGAGTCTCAGTCGGTATCCCAGCAAGCGCAGCTCCCTCTTCGTCAAAGGTGATATACAGAAGCTCCTTATACAGCAACCAGACACTAATAATTATAAATAGGCTGATTCCTGCCATTATCATTATATCCTTGGCTGTTACTGCAATAATACTTCCAAACAAAAAACTCATTAAGTCAGCATTGAATGAATCAGCCAAACTTATCATAAGTACTGCTAAGCCAATGCTTGCGGACAATACGATAGATATTGAAAGTTCAGCATATTGCGAAAAGTTTTTGCGCAGCTTTTCTATACCTATTGCCGCAGCAACAGAAAATATGATAGCACCCCACATTGGATAAAAATTGCCTAGCATACCAGCAGCAATACCTGCCAGAGATGCATGAGAAAGTGTATCCCCTATCATAGAAAGCCTTCTCAAAACCACAAAGGTGCCTATTATAGGACATATTATTGAAATCAATATGCCAGCCAAAAAGGCTCTTTGCATAAAATCATATTGTAGCATTTCCATAGCTTATATCCTCCCGCCCCATTTCCTCAGTGGTTGTGAATCAGTTGAGAAACCTCATGACCATACATCTCATTAAGGTTTGACTTATCAATTCCACAGCCGTGCTCGTAGGCTTTACCTCTGGAAAGACATATGGTTCTACTAATATTTTTACTTACAGCACCAATGTCATGGGTAACCATAACAATAGTTATATTTTTTTCCTTATTCAAATCATCCATCAGTGCGTAAAAATCCTTCTCCGAATTCGCATCAATACCCGTTGTAGGCTCATCCATAAATAAAATCTCCGGAGAGCTTACTAAGGCCTTGGCAATAAAAACTCTTTGCTGCTGTCCACCCGATAGCCTTCCTATCAATCTATCTTTGAAATTCAGCATTCCAACCAAATCCAAAACATCATGCACCTTTTCAATATGCTGTTTACTGATTCTGCCCATCAAGCCTATTCTAGAATATAGATTTGCTCTTATAACCTCCTCTACAGTAGCCGGGAAGTCTTGATTGAATGAGGTTGCTTTTTGTGGAATATATCCAATACGGCCCCATTCCTTAAATT
>MGOS01000095.1:0-5514 GCA_001797185.1 Clostridiales bacterium GWB2_37_7 | reverse complement strand
CCTGTACAGATTTTCATTAAAGTACTTTTACCCGAGCCGTTTGGACCTATTATAGCCATAAAGTCTCCCGAATAAATCTCTAAGAAAGCATTATCTAATATGTTTCTACCTTCATAAGCAAAGCTTATATTTTTTGCTTCTATAATTAGATTTTTCATTATTGCATCAACGCCTTCTTTAGATTTTCCAGATTTTCATACATGATGGTAAAATAGCTTCTTCCCTGCTTAATTTGTTCCTCTGTGATGCCCTGACCATCGTTCAGCACCAAAATCTCTGCCCCCACTTCATCAGCTATGGTTTGGGACAGCTTAGGACTTACAAGACTTTCAAAAAAGATATATTTAATATTGTTTTTCCTGCTTATTTCTACCAGCTCTGCCAACTTTGCAGGACTTGGTTCTGCTTGTGGTGTGACACCTCTTATAGGCAGCTGTGTCAAACCATAATCCTTAGCCATATATTCAAAGGCTGCATGGGATACTATAAACATCTTGCTTTTAAATTCCGTTGCTGCTTGCCTATAATCCCCATCCAGCTTATCCAGCCGCTCTGCCAACTTATTGAAATTAGCTTGATAGTACTCTTGATTTGCAGCATCGATCTCTATCAAGGCATCCAGAACAGTTTGTGCTTGCTGCTTGTACTTTGCAGGACTAACCCATACATGAGGATCATAAATCAGCCCTTCTTCTCCTTCATCTGCATTTTTTTCATCAAAAGGGAGAAGCTCTAAGCCTTCACTGGTATTTACAGCTTTAACCCCTGCCTTTTCTATAGTAGGCAGCAAGGTCGGAAGCCAGGGCTCCATTCCCGCCCCATTATACACCAGCATGTCTGATTCCTGCAGCTCAGCTAAGGTCCTTGGCTTAGGGTCCCAATCATGGGGCTCTACTCCTGCAGGAACTAAGCTTACTATTTTCGCCTTATCTCCTGCTATTTCTGTTACCAAAAATTGCATAGGATAAAAGCTCGTATATATTGTTAGATCACTTTGTTGTGTTGGCCTCTCAGCAACTTTGCTACATGCTGCAAGCCCTGCAATAAGTACCACGGCTATTACAATTGATATAAATTTCTTCATATTTTCTCCTCCATTTTGCAAATCGTTTGCATTTATATTGTATAATATTGCCACGTAATATGTCAAATATACATAAAAAAGCACCTTTCGGTGCTTTTTACTTGCTTATTTCCCTATATAACTCATTGGGTCGGTGTGCTGTCCATTCTCTCTTACCTCAAAATGTAAGTGAGGTCCTGTGGAAAGCCCTGTACTGCCTACTTTTGAAATAGTCTGTCCTCTTTTCACCTCGTCGCCCACTTTTACCAACAGCTTGGAATTGTGTGCATACAATGTGGAGATTTTTCCACCATGGTCAATAATAACAGTATACCCATAACCGCCGTAATAACCCGCAAAAATCACTTTTCCAGCATTGCCTGCAATGACTGCAGAACCTGAGGAGGCCCCTATATCTATACCTGTATGAAACTTCTTAGTCTTTAAAATCGGGTGTATCCTATATCCATAAGGGGATGTAATTCTTGTACTTGAAGGTGTTGGCCATTCAATCTTTCCACCTACATATTTATCTTTAGACTGAGATGCAATGATTTTCTTTTCAAACTCTTTAGATTCTTCAAGCAATTTATCTTCTAGTTTGTTAAGCTCTTTTAAATCCTTTACCAATTCATTTAATATCTTAGTCCTATCATCCTTTGAAGAAGCAACAGCTTCTTTCTTCGCCCTTATTTCTTGCTTAAGCCTTTCTTTTTCGTCCATCTCACTTTGAAGTTTGATCTCTTGCTGTGCAATATTATCACGATGAGCGTGCATGTTTTTTAGTAAAGCTACATCATAATTCACTATTTTCTTTAAAAAATCCATTCTTGATATAAAATCACTGAAGCTTGTTGAATCCAGTACAACCGCCAGATATCCTACAGAGCCTGTTTCATACATAACTCTGACTCTTTTCTTTAGTGTATCCTTTTGACCCGCTGCAGCTTGTGAGGCTCTTTCCAAATCTCTCTTTGTAACAACTATTTGAGATTCCAAATTGCTCAACTGCCCTTCAACCGTGCCCAGCTCCTGCTCTGCTTGATGCAGCTTATTATCCAACTCTGCTACCTGCTTTGAGACAGTTTTCTTCTGAGATTGTGCTTGGTTAATGGCATTTTTGGTTTCCTTTAATTGTTTATTTGTTTCTTCTAATTTCTTTTTCCATGTATCTACAGTAGTATCTGCTGAAATAGCTACAGTTGATGCAAACATGCATATCATTATTATTGAAAGGATTCTTTTGATACCCATCATATCGGCACCCCTTATACCTTCATAAATTATTTTATAAATATGAAGCTTACCATTATAACTATTAGCAAGTCATATGACAACAGCAAACTGTTATCCATGTGTCAAGCTTGTTTAGGTGCTTTCCTTACTTGCCGAAATAAGGCATCGGGTCAACGTACTGTCCGTTCTTTCTTACTTCAAAGTGAAGGTTTGGACCTGTTGTTAGTCCTGTACTGCCCATTTTTGAAATAATCTGTCCTCTTTTGACCTTGTCTCCCTTTGATACTAAAAGCTTGGAGTTATGTGCATACAAGGTAGACAGCTGCCCACCGTGGTCAATAATTACCGTATAACCATAGCCGCCATTATAGCCTGAAAAAATTACAGTTCCATCGTTGCTTGCAATTATATTGGTACCTGTAGGGGCTGCTATGTCCATTCCAGAATGGAACTTCTTTGTCTTAAGAACCGGGTGAATCCTGTAGCCAAAAGGTGATGTAATTCTTTTGCTTGTTGGTACAGGCCATTCCATTGCTCCACCTACATATTTGCTGTTTGATTGAGCTGCCAAAATCTGTTTCTCAATCTCTTTGGCAAATTTAAGAAGATTGTCCTCTAATTTATCAAGCTCTTTCAAGTCCTTTTCGATAGATTTTAATACCTTTGACCTTTCATCCTTTGCTGAAGCAACCTCATTTTTCTTGTCTTCCAGTTCCTGTATCAGCCTTTTCTTTTCATTTAACTCATTATTAAACTGTGCTTCCTTTTGAGCAATATTGTCACGATTCTGCTTCATACTACTTAGCAGATTAACATCATAATTCATTATTTTCTGTAGAAAATCCAATCTGGATATAAAATCTCCAAAGCTTGTTGAATCCAGTATAACTGACAGATAGCCTACAGAGCCGGTTTCATACATAACTCTGACTCTTTTATTCAATATTTTTTTTTGACTGTCTGCATCCTGTGTAGCTCTATCCAAATCTCTTTTAGTAACAACGATCTGAGATTCCAGAGTTGTCAGCTGACCTCCAACTTTATCCAACTCATTTTCTGCTTGATACAACTTATTGCCAAGCTCTTCTACCTGTTTGGATATTGTTTTCTTCTCGCTTTCTTTCTGGTTTATGGCCTTTTGAGTTTGCTGAATTTTCTTGTTTTGTTCTTCTAATTGTTTTTTTAATTTGTCATCAGCTGTATCTGCCGAAATAATCACTGTTGCTGCAAATATAAACATAAGAAGTATTGAAACTACCCTTTTTATACCCTTCATTTCTATACCCCTATACCTTCATAAATTTTCTTACTGACAAGAAGCTTCCTATAACACCTATCAGCAGACCTACGGTCCCCAGCAGCAGTACAAGATCGCCGATCAGCTCTCCAAAAGGCATCAAGGTTACAGACAGTAGTCCGATCATTTGATTTTTGATTAGATTGCTGCTGTAATAATATCCAATACCTACCACAATGGTAGTAATAAAACTTCCCAGTAAGCCCAATAATATTCCCTCTACTATAAAAGGACCTCGAACAAACCAGTCTGTAGCACCAACATATTTCATAATATTGATTTCCCTACGCCTTGCATATACAGTCAATTTTATAGTGTTAGATATAATAAATACAGATATAAAAACCAATATTGTTATAATGACCAAGCTGCTGATTCTAAGAATATAAGTTGTTTTGAGAAGCTTTTCCAGCTCTTCTTTTCCATAAACAACTCTCTCAATATTCGATATAGAGGATATTGCCAGCGCTACCGAATTTGCTTTTGTTGGATCTGTCAAGGTCACCTTAAAGCTATCCGGCAAGGGGTTGTCCCCTTCTAAGCCCTCCAGCAAATATGAATTTTCTCCCCATTGGTTGTTCAAATCTATTAAAGCTTGTGCTTTCGGTATAAACTGGACATCCTTGACTCCAGAAATTGTTTTGAGTTCCTTTGCCATTGAACTTACAATGGCTTCACCCAGATTGTCCTGAAGATAAACCTTCATTTCAATTTGGGATTCCAGCTTTGATGCTGCATAATCTACATTTATGACAATGATAAAAAATATAGATATAACCAACAAAGCAGCTATTACAGAGCTTATAGAGGCGGCACTCATAGTTTTGTTTTTGCGGAGACTGCCAAAGCCTTCCTTGATAAAAAACTTAGCGGTTCTGATTTTCACTGTAATATCCACCTCGCTTTTCATCTCTGATTATATTGCCTTCATTTAACTCAACAACTCTTTTTTTCATCTTATCAACTATATGCAAATCATGGGTCGCCATAAGTATCGTAGTCCCTCTTTGATTTATTTCACTAAAAAGCTTCATGATATCAACCGACATCTCGGGATCCAAATTACCTGTGGGCTCGTCTGCAACCAAAATTGAAGGACCGTTTACCATGGCTCTTGCAATGGAAACTCTTTGCTGCTCTCCCCCTGACAATTGATGAGGATACTGCTTAGATTTTTTGCTTAAATCAACCATTCCAAGCATCATCGGCACTTGCCGACGTATATCCTTTTGAGAAGCTTCCACTACCTCCATTGCAAAGGCGACATTTTCATAAACCGTCTTATCCTGCAGCAATCTGAAGTCCTGAAATACCACTCCCATACTTCTTCTCAAATGGGGTGTTTGGCTTCTTTTCAGCTTTGTTATATCCTTCTCATTTACAATAATCTTACCGGAATCAAGCTCTAGCTCCTTCATCATTAACTTTATAATAGTTGATTTTCCAGCTCCGCTGGTGCCGACAAGAAAAACAAATTCACCATTTTCTATGTTTAGACTTACATTATTCAATGCCACATGACCATTGGCAAATTTCTTACTTACATTCATAAGCTGTATCAAACAATCACATCCCTTCGGGTTAATATATATATCTGCTTTGCAAGTTCATCATGCATTTCATAAAAGACCTAAATCAAACTTATTAAAAAATTACAGATAATACTGTTATTCTACAAAAAAAAACAAAATCCTCTACAAACATAGGATTTTGTTATGATTTAGCTATATATTACTGCATAGTTAATACCTGGATATTTTTTGTTTATAGCATATGAATCTATGAATTATTACTGCTGCCGAAGCACAAGCAATACTGAAAATCCAACCTATTAAAACATCACTGAAGTAATGAACATTCAAATAAACTCGACTAATACCCATCAATAAGCCATAAATCAATAGCAATATGGTCAAAT
>MGOS01000094.1 GCA_001797185.1 Clostridiales bacterium GWB2_37_7 | reverse complement strand
CTATTAATCAATCAAAGGGATACTCTAAGTATTCTTAATACCAAAATATTCCTTGTGATGCAAAAGCTTTAGCTAGCACAAGAGATTAAGTTAACTATATCAGCTTCACAATGAATTACAGCTATGTTGCACTATCGGGGAGTTAAGCTGCAAGTTTTATTTCTATTGTCAACAAAACAGCTCACAAAACCTCCATTCTTTTCGCGTATTCGTTTATTACTGCGTAAAAGTACGAACTTTTTATTCTCCGATGCACAGCAGTTTACGTAAGTAAACAGGAAAATATTTGTCATGCCTTCGTCTTTGTCATCCATTATATCATAGGCTGTAGCTTTACGAATTCTTTTTTCATAAGCAGCAGCGCGAAGTGCTAGATTTCCTCCCCATGAGAGACCTGTCAACGCATATTTCAACTGAAATTTTGAATCTCCATCAGCTATAGACTTAGACTTTCCAGACCGGTTTTCTTTTTGTGTGTTTGCTTTTGTGAATTGTATTTGATATCATACGATTTGTAATAATATTATTAAAAGATAAAAAAGGTGGGAGAAAGAATTGATAAATGCTAAATTTCTTTCGGTATGCAATGGATAATCAAGAGCAAAAACATCAGCGACGTGTTCGATATAAAGGTACTCACCCCAGAACTTATAAAGAAAAATACAAGGAACTGCAGCCAGAAAAATATGCTGATACTGTAGCAAAAGTTATTCAAAAGGGAAGTACGCCTGCCGGTATGCATCGTTCAATATGCGTTAAAGAAATATTAGAATTCTTACAAATTACTCCAGGACAAATTGGATTAGATGCAACACTAGGTTATGGTGGCCATACTTTAGAGATGCTTAAACGTTTAAATTCAAAGGGGCACTTGTATGCAACTGATGTAGATCCTATTGAATTACCGCGTACCCAAGAGCGTTTAGAGCGCTTAGGATATGGCTCCGAAATTTTAACGATTAAGCAAATGAACTTTTCTCAAATAGATCAAATTGCTCTTGAATCAGGACCCTTGAATTTTGTATTAGCAGATTTGGGTGTCTCTTCTATGCAAATTGACAATCCTGAAAGAGGGTTTTCATTTAAGAGGGAAGGGCCATTAGATTTACGACTGAATCCTAAAAGAGGTATATCTGCCGCAGATCGTTTAAAAACTATTTCGGTAGATGAATTAGAAGGTATGTTGATAGAAAACGCAGATGAGCCTCATGCCGCAACAATCGCTCGCGCCATTATTTCCGGAATTAAAAAAGGAATAGATATATCAACAACAACACAGCTCCAACAAATTATCAAAGATGCTCTGAAATCTATTCCAGCAAAAAATAAGGACGATGTGATAAAAAAATCCTGTCAACGATGCTTGCAAGCATTGCGAATTGATGTTAATCATGAATTTGCAGTGTTATATGAATTTTTAGAAAAACTTCCTGCTGCCCTAGCACGGGGTGGGCGCGTTGCTATACTTACCTTTCATTCAGGTGAAGATCGTCTCGTTAAAAAATCCTTTCAACACTTTTTTCGAGAAGGCGTATATCGTGAAATAGCGCCCGATCCTATTTCGCCATCATCAGAAGAATGTAAAACCAATGCTCGAGCTCGTTCTGCTAAATTGCGTTGGGCAATTAAAGCATGATTTGCAATTTTCGACTCTTTATTTGCCTATACTGCTTCTTGATCTGGAGTTGTCGATAAAAGTGCGTTTCCAGGCTGCACTTTTATTGACAACTCAAAAGCTTACTACCAGCGTTGTGCCTTCTTTATCAACGCAGCAGCGGAATACTTCTCCGCATCAAATTTATTACAGTTGACTTGCTTGCTTAATTTCTTCAAAGCTGCTAGTATCTCAGTCAGTTCAAATACATCCCTGAAATTTCGTGTTTTGTTATCAACTACAGCTGTAGTAAGAGTTATTAACGAGAATTGCTCTATCTCACCATGTCTATTTGTTGTGGTTATAAAACCGTTTTCAATATCCTTTTGATTATAGAATGTCAAAGCCTCATGTTCAAACTGTCTTTTTAAATCTTTGAAATAATAATCTGTTACATGATCATTAAATATAACTATAAAATCATCCCCACCTATATGCCCCACAAATTGACTTTCCGGAACATTAGATCTAAGGATATCCGCCAACAGCTTTATTACCAAATCTCCATTTTCAAACCCATAAACATCATTATATGCCTTAAAATTGTCAATATCGAGGTAAGCAACGCTATATTGGCTATGTCCTGATACCATTTGATTAAGTTTTTGCTCAATAATCAAGTTGCCCGGAAGACCTGTTAAAGGATTCTGATGTTTAGCTGCTGATATTTCCAGTTCAGTAGTTTTCTTAAGTAAATCTTTTATAGTTACTACTCCAACATACTTTTCATCTTCTGTAATGACAATAAAATCATAGAGTTTATCATTTGTCCGTGACGTTGCTAAAGATGATACAAGGCTAACTGGCGTTTTATAATCCACCGATAAATAATCTCTATCCATAATTTTTGATATGTTTTTATTTTGATTAAGTGCAAAGCCATAATGCCCGCTTAATTGAAATGTCAACTTTTCTTGAGTAATAATTCCTACTGCTATATCATTTTCAATCACACATAATCCGAAGCAATCTGGGTTGCACTTAAATATCGCATATACATTAGGAATCATCTCACTTGGTGAAACCGTTCCAATAGAAATACATAGATTACCGATAAAAAGGTTGGAAATAGTACTCTGTGAGATATGGTTCTTCTTCAGATTAATTGCTCTGAGTGCTTGCAATACGTCTAGACTGATTTCCTTTATTTCTGAATCAGGTTTTTGGATAAAATAACCTTGACCATATTGAACGCCTAAAATCACAAGGGTGTTTAACTCTTCATAGGTTTCAATTCCCTCTGCAATAAGATAAATATTTGATGCCTTTGAGAACTCAACCATGCCTTTAACAAGTGCATATTTCAAGCTGTCTTCATCCACATTGCGAATTAATTTCATGTCCAGCTTTATGTAGTTCGGATTAACATCACTAATGAGGTTTAACCCAGAATATCCCGCCCCTGCATCATCAATGGCTATTTTAAAATTCTGACTTTTATAATGATCTATGGTGGTCTTAAAACCAGTCATATCCGATATGACATTTCGCTCAGTGATTTCAAAAATAACATTATTGGGAGTAATCTCATATTGCTCTAGTAAAGCTTTTGTAAAACCCTTTTTATAGGTTTCATCATGCATTATATTTGGGTTTACATTGATAAACAGCTTTTTATTATAGGGAGGAATCATAAATTTATATGCTGCTTCGAGAGCTGTGGTTCTACAAAGAAGCTCCAACTCCCACAGTCGATTATATTCCTCAGCAATAGTAAAAAGCATATCCGGATTTTTAATTTCACTTTCATATGTAATTCTGCTAAGTGCTTCATGTCCTAAAATACTACCGTCTCTAAGTGATATAATTGGTTGAAAAACCGTTCTAATCTGCTTGTTATGGATGATATAATCTAGTGCACTATTCATTTCATTCGTCATTTTTTTACCTCAATCTATATATTTCGTGCTAAACATTTTACATCAATTTAAATAGCACGAAATGTTATCTGCTGTTTATAATGCATAGGAACATCAGAATCTTCCTTAAACAAATGTTCCGACCATGCATTTCATAAAAGGCTTCCTTAATCTAAAATCCTTTTATAGAAGCCTTTTTTATAAATCGCACAAAGTTCTTCCCCTCATATAGTTAAAGGTTTTCATCTCAATTACACCCTGTTCCCGATATTGGTCTATAAAGCTTTCTACTGAGAAGCTGAGCTTTGAGGCATTGTCTCCCTTTGATGTTTTTTCTTTCTTTTTCGCTTTAGTGCTAAAAAGGTTGTCTATGGCATCGTAGAAGGATCCCATCCATGGGCGCAGTTTATCCTGCTCTGTGCCTGGCAGAAATCCGATGTCATTGCCGGCTGGTACAACAGGCTTTACAAATATGATCTTTCTGAAAGCACCTTCTTCAATAACCTTATGAATCGCTGCTGCAGTTGAAAGGATGGTGCATCTTTTGTGACCATTGTTGTAGGGATTTTCGTATTCTCCTGCTGGAGGTTCCATGTAATGGTCAATAACTTGTTATCATTCTTTGAAATTTCTAATTAAATCATACCCCACCTATATTAAGTCTATCTTATGATACTCTTAAGTTTATGTTAAATTTACAAATGTTTACAGGAATCGGCTGCAACCCTTATCATATGCAAATCTGACATTACAAATTTATTAACATGAACTTAATGAAATTATATATATTCCACTCCACTCATAGACTCTGGTGATATTTTCATATAGAGGCTTTCTATTATAGTTGGTGTCAAATAGCAGAACTTTTATTCCTCTTGAGCAATACCAAGCACTTTGTGTATATAATACTCAGTCACTTCTTCTTTCATAACGCTTTTGTTAAAGTATATATTGCACAAATCAAGCCAGTAATAAGAATCTGTTATTGTACCGTCAATATCAACACATATGTTAAAATTCTTCACTTCTTCACCTCCTTATTGTTTATTATATATGAAATAGATTAAGAGCATATTAATTGTACATTAGCTTTATTTAAACTATGGTATTAGAGTCATAACTGAATAAATTTAATACACAAAAAAATCCTCTGCTACGAAATAATAGCAGAGGATTTATAATCTCATTCTACTCCCTAACCACCAAGGCTACGGCCTCGCAATGGGTGGTGTGTTCCAGGTAGCATATCGTGATTAAGTTCTAAATATATTAAGTGATGTCTCAATAACTAAATAACGTTGGCGTCTGATACAAAATCTACTACTCATAGCCCTTTACTAAATCATAAAGTCTCTTGTTCTGATAGATTCTCTCTTTTCCAATTTTCTCAGAAGCTAAAAATCCTTCTCTTTCAAGAGTTGAAAGATAGTTCACTGCTGTTTTTCTTGAGACCGACAAGCCCTTTTCGATATAAATAGTTTTGGTATAGAACTCATAAAACAATAATTCAATCAACTCTTTTGAGTATATTTTAGGGAGTTTCTCTTTAATTTCGGCGCACATAGATTCCACTTCAGTGTTGATTTTTTTAACCAGCCTTAATGTCTCTTCAGCGGTCTCTTCAATTCCTGTAAGAATGTAGATAATCCAGGCCTCCCAATTTCCTTCTGTTCTCACCTCTTGAAGTAGCTTATAATAAGCTGATTTATTCCTGATTATATAACTGCTTAAATAAAGTATAGGGCTATCCAACAGTTCCTGCAGTACTAGAAAGAGGACATTTATGATTCTACCAGTTCTGCCATTTCCATCATAGAAAGGATGAATACTCTCAAATTGATAATGTATCACTGCAAGTTTAATTAATGAATCTATATCATAATGTTCTTCATTCATGTATCTTTCAAGATTGCTTAATAGCTCTCGAATTTCATTCTCACCAGCAGGTGGAGTATAAACGATCTCTCCAGTAGTTTCATTTCGCAGTACTGTACCTGGTAATTTTTTTATTCCAGCGCGATTCTTTTCAATTATGCTTTGAATTTCTATCATCATATTGGTCGTCAGCATTCCATAAGCTTTTACCTGTTCATAGCCATACCACAGAGCTGTTCTGTAGCTGACAACTTCTTTAGCCTCTGGGCTTGCACTAGGCGCATCACTCATTGCCTTATAAAGATCATCATGGGTTGTAATAATATTCTCGATTGCAGAGCTATCCTTTGCTTCATTGATTGTAATTGCATTTATAAGAATATGTTTGTTTGGTATTGTATCTGTATAACCTTTCAGTTCGGCAAGCGCTCTATTTGCTCTTGCTAATTGTTTTAATACTTTTTTTGTTTCCAATTCCACATTGGGCGGCAGCATAAGCAACTTATATTCAGACATGGTATTCACCTCCATCTTATAGGTACAATAACACTATTTTTTACCTATGTCAATCTGATATAGGTAAAAAACATTGAAAAACTACCTATATACATTCAATATAGGTAGTTTTTGCACTTTTGTTACTTAAACTAGGCGAGCTTTAACTTTTCTTGTCCTCTAACCACCAAAGCTACAGTCTCGTAATGGATGGTGTGTTCCAGGTAGCATATAGTTAATAACCGAATAAACTTGGTGCTTGGAAGCTACTGAAAAAAGCAACGTCTAGAATAAATATACAAAACAAAAAATAAATATGCAATCCTCAAAGGCATTTAAGATACCTAATCTTCTTAAATGCCTTTGAGGATTGCATAT
>MGOS01000093.1:1661-8050 GCA_001797185.1 Clostridiales bacterium GWB2_37_7 | reverse complement strand
CTTCTAATTCAAGAAAACAATCGAAGCGTCCCCGTGTCGTCTTATCTATTTATGAGAAACTTAGTTAAATAAATTACTGCGATAATTATCGGTTGATGAATCAAGTATATTGCCAGCGAGTTTTTGCTTATCATTGATATATAGTCATTTTCATAACTAAACTTAAAAAGACTCTGCTTTTTATAATAATAAATTTTATACGCAAGAATACCCAGTATAAACATCGAAAGATAGGGACTTAAAGGGTAGTAATCAAGTGTAGTAAATCCTCTGTACATAATACCAAAAGGAATCAGCAAACCTGTATCAACCAAAGTATTATTTATAGGTATTGCACCAAGTGCTATAACAATTGCACTTATAAACAAAAGTATATTATTCATTTTTTTCAGTAATGGAAAAAGAATCATACTCGTTCCCAAAAAATGCAATATACCGAACCGAATATACTGTTCTCTATAAAATAAGTATGTAGCAAGAGTAATTATCATTGCAAATGCAAGTACTTTAAGTCCTCTTTTTGCAGGATTCTTGCTAAAGCCACTGCTTAAGCCTGCAAGAAATATAAAGGTTAACGCCGAAACTTTACCTTCCCAATACCAGAATCCGCTTAGATAATCTATATCTATACCTACAAATTCATTTAAATCAAATACAGTATGAAAAGTGGCCATAAGAATTATTGCAATAGCCCTTAATAAGTCAACTTCCCAAATTCTTCTGCTTCCCAATTTACCCCTCATTTCCAGAAAGAAGAAAAGCCAAAAATTACACAGCTTTTCTTCCACTAAATTTACTTTAGATTCTTATTCATACATTAACATTATAGAAAATTCATGAATACTATTAAATTATATAATCATCTCAGCATTTTGAAAAGTTAATATTTAACAAAACTCTTTTGTTACTGCTCCTATAAAGACGCTTGATTCTTTTTTAGAAAATTACTTCTACAAGCCTCACTGCAGAAATAATATACCTTTCCATCTATGTTTTGTTTAATAGCGGTTTCAGGATTAATGGTCATACCACATTCAGGATCAAGAACCATTTCTATCTGATTGTTCATCAGTTCGGAGCCATGCTTATTATTGTCTCTATGATGTTCCGTATGGTTGTGTCCGCCACCGCAGCAGCCGCCACCCTTAAACATCATGTATGCAAATGCACCGATTAATAGTATATACCACCAATTTTGCACTATGAATTCCATATTCCAACATCCCCCTTTACTTTCGATTCTATAATTTCAGTTATTGTCGTATTTTTTATGCTGTCCTTACTATATCAAACTGATTTGAAGTTTATATGAAGAAAACATAATAGGTTGTATTTTTTGTTCCTCATGCAAAATACAATTTAAGAGATAAGGCGGCATATGTATGCCGCCCTTTTACTTATTTATTCAACGTGTTTAACTTCGTAGCCAGCTTCTTCTATTGCTGCTTTTAACTTCTCGTCAGCTACTTCATGAGCCAATTCTACTGTTGCAGCTTTTCCTTCTAGGTCTACTTTTACCGACTTAACACCGCAAATACCTTTAAGTGCCTCTTCAATATGCATTACGCAATGTCCACAAGTCATTCCTTCAATAGTAATTTTCTTTTTCATCAAAATCATCCTTTCTTTTATATGCTTATTACTTTATATTTTAATGCAAAGGCTTAAATCTTTTAAGCCTTAGAGCATTCAATAAAACTGATATTGAGCTGAAAGTCATGGCTGCCGCTGCAAAGATAGGATTTAGTCTCGGACCTCCAAGTAGGAAAAGCAAGCCAGCTGCAACCGGGATTCCTGCAGTGTTATATGCAAATGCCCAGAAAAGATTCTGCTTAATGTTCCTAATTGTTTTCTTACTAAGTTGTATTGCAGTCGGAACATCCATCAGGTCGCTTCTCATAAGCACTATATCAGCTGATTCCATAGCTACGTCAGTACCTGATCCGATAGCAATTCCTATATCAGCCTGAGCTAAAGCAGGAGCATCGTTTATGCCGTCACCAACCATTGCAACCTTTAAACCTTCGTCTTGAAGCTTCTTTACTTCATTTGCCTTATCCTGCGGCAGTACTTCAGCCAATACCTTATCGATACCAACCTGTCTTGCAATAGCTTCTGCAGTTCTTCTGTTGTCTCCCGTAATCATAGCAACTGTAATGCCCATTTCGTGAAGCTTTTCAACAGCTCTCTTGCTGCTTGGCTTCATAGTATCTGCAACTGCGATAATACCAGCCAACTTATTATCTATTGTAATATACATAGGTGTCTTGCCTTCATTGGCTAATTTATCTGATTCCTCTTGAAGCGTAATTTCAATATTCTTGTCAACCATAAGCTTTTTATTGCCTAGAAGCATTTTCTTACCCTGAATTTCAACCTCAATGCCATGTCCAGGTATTGCTTCAAAACTATCAACCTTTAACAACTCAACATTTTTCTCTACTGCACCATTCACTATGGCTTCACCAAGGGGATGCTCAGAGCCTTTTTCTGCTGAAGCCGACAGCTGCAGCAATTCATTTTCATTCACTATACCTGTACTAATAACATCAGTTACTTTAGGTTTACCCTCAGTAATAGTTCCTGTTTTATCAAATACGATGGTATTTATTTTATGTGCTGTTTCAAGGGCTTCTCCACCTTTTATCAAAACACCATATTCTGCGCCTTTTCCGGTACCGACCATGATAGCAGTAGGTGTCGCCAACCCTAGGGCACATGGACATGCTATAACCAAAACTGCTATAAATATAGTAATTGCAAAGATAGCTGACATACCTGCGAAGTACCATGCAGCACCTGCTACAATAGCAATTACGATAACAACCGGTACAAAGTAGCCTGATATGATATCCGCCAACTTGGCTATAGGTGCTTTTGAACCTTGAGCATCTTCCACAAGCTTTATTATTTGAGCAAGGGCTGTGTCTTTTCCTACCTTTGTAGCTTTAAATTTGATGGTACCATTTTTATTAATACTGGCACCAATAACCTTACTTCCTACATTCTTCTCAACCGGTATACTTTCACCTGTAAGCATTGATTCGTCGATGGAAGTCCTGCCTTCAACGACTTCGCCATCTACTGGTATCTTTTCACCAGGCTTCACGAGTATGATATCTCCAACCTCAACCTCTTCAATGGGAATAATCATTTCTTTTCCATCATGTATTACGATGGCTGTTTTTGGTGCAAGACCCATAAGCTTTTTGATTGCCTCAGAGGTTTTACCTTTAGTAACTAATTCTAAGTATTTACCTAATAAAATCAAAGAAATAATAACGCCTGCTGTTTCAAAATATAAATCTTCTGTATATTCATAAACCCCATTTATAATTTGTACAACAGCATAAAAACCATATACAAATGCAGCACCTGTACCCATTCCAATCAAGGAATCCATGTTGGGCTCACGTCTAAAAAGCTTACTGAATCCGACAGTATAAAACTTATATCCAGCGATCATTACAGGAATAGATAGTATCAGCTGTACTACAGCGAAATTAACAGGATTTATATCCGGCATTATGATCTCGGGTAATTGAACCCCAAGTATATGACCCATCGCTATATACAGTAGCGGCACTGTAAATATTGCAGCTACTACGAATTTTAGCCACAAAGTTTTCATTTCTTTTTCTCTGCGAGCTTTTTCCTCATCTGTCTTGTCACCGGCTTCAATCTCCAATGCCTTATAGCCAGCTTTTGATACCGCATCCTTTATCTCGGAAATCCGGACCTTTGTGGAATCGTATACCACCTTTGCTTTCTCTGTTGCAAAGTTTACACTTACTTCATTTATCCCGGATAGCTTTCCTATTGACTTCTCAATCGTTTTTGCACAAGAAGCACAGGTCATTCCAGAAATTGGTAATAATACCTCCCGTATGCTTTCATCCTTACTTTCCTGAGCACTATAGCCTGCTTTCTTTACTGCTTCCTTCACCTTCTGGATATCTGCTTTACTTTCATCAAATTCCACAGTCAGCTTTTCAGTTGCAAAATTAACATTTGCTGAATTTACTCCCTCAACCTTACTTACACTTTTTTCAACCGTCTTTGCACAGGATGCACAGGTCATTCCTATTACACTCAATATCTCTTTTTTCATATTTCTTTCCCTCCTTTTAATGAAACAGTTCTTCACTAACCTTTCCCTTGGTTATCGATTCGTTGACTATGGCTTGTATTTTTTGACGTGAAAGCTTCTCATTGTTATAAGTAATTTTAACTCTTTTTTCCTCAAGACTCACATCAAGCTCAGAAATTCCATCAATTTTGCTAAGCGCTTTTAAAACATTTAGAATACATTTATGGCAAAGCATATCAACCTGTTTTAATTTTACCGTATGCTCCTTCATAGCTATACCTCTTTCCAACTACTTTGCATATTTGTCTATCAGTTCAACAATTTCATCTATTTTGCTGTCTCCCTGCCCTTCTGATAAAGCTTGAGTCAGACAGTGCTTGATGTGCTGGTCAATTATTTTTAAATTTGCTTTCTTAAGCAATGCTTGCACTGAGAGTATTTGTTTTGAAATATCAACACAATATCTGTCATCTTCAAGCATTTTAATAATGCCGTCCATCTGTCCTCTTGAAGTCTTCAGAAGATTTAAAACTTGCTTTTTATCCATGCATTCCATATTAAAAACACCTCCAACCTATAATCTATCCAATAATCAGGCTATTATATCAATATTTCTTTTTACCCATCCCCCACGGGGGTGGGTTATATTTTTATTATACTCCGCTTTCCCTATTTGTCAAGCGAAATAATTATTTTTTTTTTGCAAATGCTATGAAAGACACAAGAGACATTAAATTCTCTTCCAGTTCCAATATTTAAAGATAATTGAAGCGTCCTCTAATCCTTTATATATTTATTATCTTTATACTTTATTATCGTTATACTTTATTATCGTTATACTATTATTGGTTTTTCGATCCTTTTTTTGCTTAGGTATTATATATTTCGTGCCAAACAATTTACATTCATAAAAATAGCACGAAATGTTATCCTCTGCTTATAGGAGGATGTCAAACCTTTAGTGCGATTTATATAGCTTTAAAACAAATCAAAAAATGTAAAATCCGAGGCAAATGCCTCGGATAAGCCGTATGTATCAATTAATTTTATTTTTTTGCAGCTTCTAGTATCGCCTTCTGATGTGCCGGATCAACCCGGTTAGTAGTACTGGTTCTGCTATTTAAGAAATGGACATCAACTATTCCGTCCATCCCATTATTTTTGATTTTATCATAGTTGTATCCCGTCCCAAATCCAACACTTCTGTTAGAAACTGTTGCTCCATCCGGCTTACTATCTAATCCGGCATGTGGCATTGCTGCGATAGAAGCAGCTAATCTCCTGCCGTCGATCTCAACGATAACCGGTCTTCTGCTCCAGCTCCAATTTCCTCCCCAAGCTTTTTTCATAGCTTCAGCATCTTCCTTCGTCAGGGCTTCAGCGTCAGCGTGGTTTGTTCCATAGGTCCTCATAAGGTTAAAGGTTATGCCCGTTCTAACATCAGTAACCTTTGCTTTTGCACCTCTACTGAAAATCTTAGATGCTTCCGTCCACCAATCAAGTACTTCAACTTTAGCCTTACTCTCTTTTGTAACCTTAGTATCCTGCTGTAACGCAATCTTTTCTGGTAAACTTTCTAGAGTGCTGTCAGCATTCAGTTTTTCAACACTTTCATTGCTGGAATCAGCAGGTATATCATATCTACTAACATTGCCTCTGCTTGCTACGTTATTTTGATTATTTAAGCTTAACAGCTTATCAGTAGTTAACTGGTCTAAACTCCCTGTAACTTTTATGCCATACTTTAATTGAAAAGTTTTTGTTGCTGCAACAGTAAGCTTGCCTGAAATGCCATCTACCTTGCCATTATATAAGCCTTGTTGTTGTAATATCGTTTGTATCTTCTTGATTTGTTCAATCTGTGTATTATTTGCTGTCTTTGATTTACTATTTGCAGATACAGCATTTATAGGCTTAAATAAAAGCTTGCGTGTATTTTCACCTACAACTCCATCTACAATCAGTTTATTTTCTTGCTGAAATTTCTTCACAGCAGTTTTTGTTACATTGCCGAAATACCCAGTTGAGCTACCCTTGAAGTAACCTAGTGTCTTAAGCTGAGTCTGAATTTTCGTTACCTCTACTCCACTGCTGCCTAGTTTAGCAATATCAGCAAATGCTGTAATGGTCAGCATAAATGTAAGTATTAGTATGAAAACTAATGTTTTAATTTGTTTCAAATTTTCTCTCCTCTCGATGCTTACGAGGTTAGTTGACGGATTCGGACCGAGAGTTAGCCCTAGATATTGGGTAAAATAACCCAAGCATCATTCACCCCATGAATATTCCCCGTTCCCTT
>MGOS01000093.1:0-1650 GCA_001797185.1 Clostridiales bacterium GWB2_37_7 | reverse complement strand
CTATATGTTACAAAAATGTATACAATTCATCAATGTTAATTATAACCATCTATTTAGCATTCTCAAATTTCCAGGGTAAATTTGCACAAAAAAATAAACCTGGTTTTAACCAAGTTTAAAATAAATTTTGTGTTAGTTTACATCTATATATCTGCGTGCTCCATAAAATTTAGGACCCCAATAGTATTTATCATTCAAAAGACTAGAGACAGAAACCCTTTTACCGGTAGAAGGAGAATGAATAAATTTACCATCTCCAGCAAAAATCGTTGCGTGTGAAGGACCTTTTTTATATCCCTGGAAGAATACAACATCTCCCGGAAGTAGCTCTGCCTTAGAAATAGGTTTCCCTGCTTTATATATGTCAAAAGACACACGCGGTAAGTTTATGCCGTTCTTCTTAAATGTATACCAAATTAAGCCGGAAGAATCAAATGCAGAAGGACCGGCTGCACCCCATATATATGGTGCTCCTACAAATTTCAATGCTGTACTAATAATATTCTTGCGAAGATTTTGCTCATATGTGACTTGCTGCTCTATTATACTGCCGGATAAAGAATAAATTTTTTGATAGAGCTCGCCAGCAGGATCAACAGAAAGATTTTTTGTAAAAAAGTCTATCTGTATGTATGTTGCACCACTCTCAATTTTAGGAATTGAGGACAGCGGCTCAGCTTCTCCATTGATAAAAACTTCTGCTTTTTCTATATTAATTGCAAACTCATCGTCATTCTGTTTGAAGATAATTTTTCTATCTTCCTGAACCCAATTTACATCCTTTATACCAATCAGCTCTAAGCTAGCTCTAAGAGGCACAAAAACCATTTCACTTTCCTTTCCTGACATTTCTTCTTCCTGATCTGCATTCGTGGCTGTATCATCAGCAGCTTGTACGACATTTGGCACCGAAAATATCAAGAGCATAACAACAAAAAGGTATGCAAGTGTTTTTTTTAAGGTTTCAAAAGACATTCCTTTAATTACCTCCTCTTATTCTTAAATGCACAGCCATTATATATACTTTATTAACCAATAATTCTGGTTATTTTGAAATTTACTTTACCTGTCTTCTTTAGCCTTTTATCAAATTTGTGTACTAACAGATATGAAATAGCCATTAAAACAAGTCCAACCAAGACTGCTAATAAATCCTTTGATATATTCAGCTTCATAGTATCAGCCAGACTACTTCCTATAAAAATTCCAATAATTAACATAAATAGTGGAATAACATAGTTGAGAAAGATAGCATTAAATACTATGCCCGTATTCATTTCAATTTCTACATGCTGACCTACTGTCGCTTTAATATTATTTTTTACATCTACATAGGTATTTGTGGGAACACATCCACCTTTGCAGCTCGCGCAGCTTTCTCCACATGCACTTACTCGTTTAATTTGGATTTTTGCCATATTATCCTTAATTGATGTAACTATTCCTATTTCCTTCATATATTTTTCCTCCAATCTTAGATATTATTATAGCATAATTATTTTAATTTCAATAACAATGTTAACAAAAAAGATTGTGAGGCATTTCGATTGTCTTTAATTCTTCCATATCAAGTACCGCAATAGGTTCTGTACGGGCAGCTTGACGGTGCAGGCAGTGTTGTGTAATCAGCTTGTTCCTTGGAGTGCGCAT
>MGOS01000092.1 GCA_001797185.1 Clostridiales bacterium GWB2_37_7 | reverse complement strand
TCCCTGTACAATCTCGTAGACGCTTTTGCCGACCCTTTGGTCGGTGTCGCTTACGGTCGGCAACTCCCCGCACCAGAGGCCACACCGATTGCCGCGCACGCACGTCTATTCAATTATCCGGTAAAGTCCTATGTGCGCAGCGCGGCAGACATTTCGGCTTACGGAATAAAAACCGCCTTTCTCTCCAACTCCTTAGCTGCCTATCGGCGGAGCGCCTTGTTGGCGGTGGGCGGGTTCCCCTCTTCGGTCATCTTGAGTGAAGACACGATGGTGGCGACAAAAATGCTGCTGAGCGGCTGGAAAATCACCTATTGTGCCGAAGCAACCTGTTATCACTCGCACAATTACACTCTAATCAAGGAATTTCAGCGCTATTTTGACATCGGCGTTTTTCACGCCCGTGAAGCGTGGTACCTGCAGGCTTTGGGTGGTGCAGAAGGGGAGGGAAAGAGATTTGTCCTGTCTGAATTGCGCTATCTGCGCCGACATGCGCCGGCATTAATGCCGGCGGCGTTACTCCGCTCCGCCTTCAAACTTATCGGCTACCGCCTGGGGCGTCTGGAGCATTATCTGCCGCGATATGTCAAGCGTGCCTTCAGCATGAATCGGGGATTCTGGAATTAACCTTGATTCCAACTTCCCAGCAGGGATGCAGTGGATAATACGTTTCAACAGAGAGACGACCACTACTGGTAGGTAGTTTACTTGACCAATCTGGAAGGCCTTTGTTAGGATGTCAGCTTAAATTTCGACTCTGCAGGGATGGCGGTGATGATGAGGGCTGCGTCGAGGATATCGAGCGAGCATCTATGCTGAAACAGCAAGCCCGACTCATGAGTCAACAGCTTTACTGTGGCCGACAGCTCCCCCTTAGGAGGGAATGTAAGTGATTCGAAAACATCAGCGGTGGATCAACGTAATGATCGCATTAAGCGATGCGTTGATTTTGTTATTGGCATATGCCGGAGCGCTTTTCAGTAAACAGGTTGATGCTCTGTTTACGCAAAATTACGACCTCTATGCTACGACGCCCCTCTGGTTAATTCCCCTCTGTCTTCTTGTTTATTATCTTTCCGAAGTCTATATGCCGATGCGGGGCATCACCTTTCGCAAGGAGGCGCTCCTGATCATCCGCGCGCACCTGCTGGCGCTTGGTAGCGCGTTCGCTGTCCTTTATCTATTCAAAATTACAGATTTTTCCCGCCAGGTTTTTATCGTCTTCGGACTGCTCGGTCTGTTTCTTCTTCTGGTGGAACGCGCCCTGTTGCGACGCACGCTCAAGCGGATGCGTAGCATCGGTTACAACAAGAAATATGTCCTGATAGTTGGGGCGGGGCGACGGGGGCGAAGTTTTGCCCAGCGAATCATGAAGAATCGACATTTTGGCTATTCTCTTCTGGGATTTCTGGATGATAACCCGCAAAATGAGGGCAAACGGTTTTTTTCGCGGCCGGTCATGGGGGGGGTCAGCGATTTGCCGTCGATTCTTGCGTCAACTACTGTTGATATGGTGGTGGCGGCGCTCCCTTCTGCTGCATACCATACATACAGCGACTTGGTGAGCTGGTGTGATGATGAAGGTGTGCGTTTACGGGTTATCCCTGATTACTACGACATCTTTGTGGGGCAGCCGCGCATCGAAGAGTTCGACGGCATGCCGCTGCTCAATATCCGCTATGTCCCTCTGGATGAACCGCTGAACCGGGCTTTAAAACGAGCTTTTGATGTTGTCGTTTCTCTTGTTGCAGTTTTGCTGACTGCTCCAGTCATGGTTTTAATCGCGGCAGGAATAAAGTTGACTTCGCCGGGACCAATAATTTTTCGACAAACGCGGGTCGGTTATAACTCTCGAGAATTCAGCATATTAAAGTTTCGCACGATGAAAATTCAGGGCAATCAAAGTGAAACTACATGGACAACCCCAGGGGATCCAAGAAAAACCTTGTTCGGAAGTTTTTTGCGTAAGACCAGCTTAGATGAACTGCCACAGTTTTTTAACGTTTTGCGCGGAGAAATGAGTGTAGTTGGTCCCCGACCAGAGCGCCCCCATTTTGTTCGTCAGTTCAAGTGTGATATCCCTAAATATATGATCAAACATCAGGTCAAACCTGGGATTACGGGATGGGCGCAGGTAAATGGGTGGCGCGGTAACACTTCGATCTCAAAGAGAATAGAATGCGATATCTATTATATTGAAAACTGGGATCTATTGTTTGATCTAAAAATTTTCTTACTTACATTTATTAAAGTATTTACTGGTGATAAGGCGTGACCTATCTGTCGGGGTATTTGTGGATCTGAAAAAGGAAAATCCAGGACTTTTTTTAATTTATGCGCTTTCATTATTTTCATTCGTCAATTATAATTTATCAAATTACATACTTGGTCTAATTTTAATTTATACGACTATAAATTACAAAAGTTTTATAGAATATTACAAAAAAGATAAGTTATTAATAATTTTTTGTATATATATGGCATACATTGTCATATCATCAATTAGTTTTGTTTATATTTATCCGGAAATTTATAAACAACAAGTTTACTCTATAATGTGGTGGATGGCGCCATGGGCCTTTATATTTGTTTCATGGATTGTTAGGGGGCGTCATGAAATTATTTATAATATGTTTATGTTTTGTCTTTTAGGATTTATTACAAATATAATCATAAAAACAGACTGGTTTCTTATTGATGAATGGCTTTCTGGATCTCGTTATAAATTTGGATACCCATGGCTATTAACTTCACTTTATTGTGGAATATTTTTGTCTTGCATATATATTTTTAGAAGTAAATTTAAAAAGAAATATATATTAGGTTTATTGGCAATTGTAATAATTTTTTTATTTTTTGTATTGATAATTAGTCAGTCAAGGGGGATGCTTGTTCTTTTAATTTTATTACTTTTTTTCAGTTTGATATACAATATAAATAACTTTCGTGATAAAAAAATTCAAATATTTATAACATTTTTATGTATATTAATTTTTTCTATTTCTCAGTATAAAATAGTAAATTCGAGAACTTCAGAAGAAAAATCTACCTATAGCAAGATATTATCATCAAATATTAACGAAATACCATATACGTCTATTGGGGCTAGAATTCATTTATATGATTATGCTTTGTATCTAGTAAAGGAGAAACCATTTTTCGGTTGGGGGCCAGGAACAAGTGCAACTCGATATTTGACAACAAGAGAAGATGTCGAATATCCAGTAAATGACAAGTTGCAGCTGTCAAGATTTACTCATTTGCACAATATTTTTCTAGAAATTTCTGTAAGATTTGGTGTTATTGGTTTTATTGTTCATCTATTGATATTTTTTTATTTTATTAATATCTGTTTTTTTAATAAAATAAATATACTTAAGGATAATGTCTATACATTTTTTTTAACATTTATTTTTTTGAATATTTCATTTAATATGTATGATTTTAGATACATTTATAAAGATTATAGATATGTTTTTATAGTTTTTTTAGGTATTTTTTTTAGTAGATATATGCATTTAAGGAATAAAATAACATTAGCCTTATAATTGCTAATATAATTTATATATCATGGAGTTATAATGAAAACAATTATCACTTATGGAACTTTTGATCTTTTTCATATTGGACACCTTAATCTTCTTAGAAAACTTAAAAGTTTGGGAGATAATCTTATTGTAGCAGTTTCGACTGATGAGTTTAATGAGCTCAAAGGAAAAAAAACGCTCATTCCATACGAACAACGTGCTGAAATTATAAAAAGTATAAGGTATGTTGATCAAGTAATCCCAGAAAATTGTTGGGAGCAGAAAATTGATGATATTCGTAATAATAATGTAGATATATTTGCAATAGGTAATGATTGGGAAGGAAAATTTGATTTTTTGAAAGAATTTTGCCAGGTTATCTATTTGGATAGAACGGATGGCATTTCAACGACATATTTAAAAAGTACCCTGAAGAATTTTTTGTCAGTACCCAAAGAAGATATTATTAATGCGCTAAACGTCTTGGAGCAGTTAAAACGAGATTTTGAGTAAATAAATCTTACTAAATACCCTCGGGGGAGGCGAGATTGTCGGTTTCGAGGTGTAACCAACTCTCCGTGGTTCGCGTTAAGCATCTGATTTACTCCTCGTCAAATTCGGGCTATGATTATCGCGACCGTTAAATCTTGACCACCTGTCAAGGGCTTGCGGTTATCCAGTCTGGCGATGTGCGGATGCGGCGATGGTTCGGCTGTGATTTTTGGGTTTAAACCAAAGGCAACTGTTTGTTTTGGTATTTTTGCTTGAGGGTCATGGTTGGCATTACTCGTGGAATTACGATATTTAATGAATGTTTGAGTCTGAATATTTAAGGAAAATTAGAAAATTGTATGTCAGAAAATGATTTTTCAATAGACGATAATATGGTGAGAGCTAGAGATTTGTTGTTGCGCACGATTGAGATTCTTGATCGCAACCAGGTTATATATCATCTCGAGGGGGGGACACTGCTTGGAATAGTTCGTGACGGTGATCTTCTCCCATGGGACCATGACCTGGATATTTCAATACCAGCACATCAATTAGATAAATTTATTCGCTGTGCTTCGGAATTGTCTAGCTTTAAATGGATTCTGCGTTCTCGCTACCGTTTTAGTAAGAAGCATGATGCTTGGGGGGATAATGCATATAGGTTATTCAAGATAAAAAATCGAAAGTTTATTTTTTTTTCTGGCCGTTTCTGTTTTGATATTTTTGTTAAATATGAATATGAAAATTATGTTTATTGGGAAGCAAAAGGAAGATTGATGCGTGTTGAAAAGAAATTTTACAAGTCATATGATGAAATTGAATATTTTGGTAAAAAATTAAAAGTTCCAAATAATTATAAAGAATATTTGTCTGTAAAATATGGTGACTGGAGTGTAAAGGTGAAGGAATGGGATTGCTCAAGAGATGAGCTTACAATAATAAATTCATAAATTATGAATTTATATAAATATCGGAGGATATATTGATAGAAGTCGATGTTGTATATACATGGGTTAACGGAAATGATGATAATTGGATAAATAAGCAAAATAAGTTCGCTAATGAAATAATAGATAATGTATCACATAATTCCTGTTGTGCTGAACGGTATGAGGATAATGATGAACTTAGATTTTCTATAAGATCATTAGATAAATATGCCTCATGGATTAGAAATATTTATATAGTAACAGATCAGCAGGTTCCTAGTTGGATAAAAAGTTTTCATAATATAAAAATTATTGACCATAAGGATATATTTCCAGACAAAGATTACCTTCCTACTTTTAATTCGATGGCCATAGAATGTTATTTGCAAAACATTGATGGACTTTCAGAAAGATTTATATATTTTAATGATGATATTTTCTTGGGTGATTATTGTAGCTATAACGATTTTTTCTTAGAATCTGGTTTGCCAAAAATTTTTATAAATAAGAAAAATTTCAAAAAAATAAATTATGCTTTATTCGACCACTCAAATCTTCCACTGAAATATTACAACGAACATCAATGCAGTATTATCAATTCAAGGAAATTGATTCATGAAAAATTTAATTGTTTAGGTGAATACACTTTTTGTCATGGGCCAAAGCCAATGCTTAAATCGGTGATGAATTATCTTTACGAAATTTTCAGAAAAGAACTTGATGAAACAGGGAAGACGAAATTTAGAGATAAAGACAATATTCTCTCTTCGGCATTGCATAATTTTTATGTTTCTTCAATAAATAGAGAAACAATAATAAATGTAAATTCTATAAGAAATCGCTTTCATGATTTATTTATAAAATTTTTTAACAAAAATGCACTGCGCTATAAATATATATCTTGTGGGTCATTGAATTACAAAAATCATTTAAAGCTAATTAAAAATGTGAGGCCACATGTTTTTTGTATTAACTCGGGAGTTGATAATTGCGAAGGTGCTGGAGAAAATATAAGAATATTTTTGAATAATTACTTCCCCAATAAATCACGCTATGAATAATAAATAGTTAGCGATACGGTTCGATACTCTGCCGTCAGTTTGTCCAATTAATAATTCTGTATAAGCTATTCTCTTATCACTTAATCTATTCGGATTGTTAATTTCTTGTCGAACATTT
>MGOS01000091.1:279-6624 GCA_001797185.1 Clostridiales bacterium GWB2_37_7 | reverse complement strand
CTTAAGTCTGGAAAACATGAAATAGAATACTACAGTAATATGTGGAATGCCATTATAAATGCAGGGAAGTGGCAAGGCGAAATATCTAACAAGCGTAAGAACGGGGATATTTATCAGGAATGGCTCAGTATTATCGCTGTAAGAGATGATAGAGGAAATATTGAGCGCTTTGTGGGTATGTTAAGTGATATTACAGATTCCAAGCAGCGTGAGAATAAGATAGAGGTGCTTACAAACAGAGACAGCTTAACAGACTTATATAACCGTGATTATTTTGTTAATAAGCTTAACTATGAAATGCTTAAAAGAAATGAGGAACAGGAGCCAAAGAAGGAGTTAGCTATTGTTTTTCTGGATATTGATGATTTTAAAGAAATAAATGATACCTTGGGACATTTGATAGGGGATAGCGTTTTAAAGGAATTTGCATTCAGGCTAAAGGGAAGTCTTAGAGAGTACGATATCGCTGCAAGATTTGGAGGCGATGAGTTTATTTTACTACTACGGTCTATCAAAGAGGATTATGAATTGTTAAGCATCGCAAATCGAATTTTAGAAGAAATAAAAAGACCATTCCTGATAGATAATATAGAACTGCATATAACTGCAAGCTTGGGAATTTCAAGATATCCCAAGGATGGAATAGACTCAACAACCTTGATAAGAAACGCAGATATCGCCATGTATAGATCCAAAGAGATCAAAAGCAAGAAGATTACCATGTTTGAGTCCTCCTTAGATGAAAAGGTAAAGGAATATTTTAAGATTAAAAACAATTTGAGAAATGCAATTGCAAACAATGAATTTTTCTTATATTATCAGCCAATCATTGATATCAATAAAAAAGCATTAGTCGGTGTTGAGGCTTTGCTAAGATGGAGACTAAGTGAGGGAGAGTTTATTCCACCGATGAAGTTTATACCTGTAGCAGAACGGAATGGATTTATGCAATCTATAGGAGAGTGGGTGCTCAAAACAGCCTGCGAGCAGAATAGAGCATGGCAAGACAAAGGACATAATCCAATATTTATGTCAGTAAATGTATCTATTATACAGCTGGAACAATCTAATTTCTGTGATGTATTAAAAAAGGTGCTTAAGGAATCCAACCTAAGTCCTCAGTATTTACAGCTTGAGATAACAGAAACAATATTTACGAAGAATTATGATGATATTGTGCAGACAATCAAAAGAATCAATGCATTGGGAGTTGAAGTTGCTATAGATGATTTTGGGACAGGCTATTCCTCCTTGGGACAGCTTAGCAGATTAGAGATTACGAAGTTAAAGATCGATAGAAGCTTTATAAGTGTTATAAACGAGAATGAGAATAAGAATAAAATAGTAAGAGCAGTCATATCACTGGCGGAAAGCTTAAATCTTGAGTTGGTTGCTGAGGGGGTAGAAACAAAAGAACAATTGGATTTTCTTATTAAGAATGATTGCAATGTAGTGCAAGGTTTTTTGTTTAGTGAACCTATAGCTGCAATTGAAGTAGAAAAACAGTTCAAAAAGGAATATGAACACTAGCAGGATATTTCTAATTTACAATTTAATATAGTTACTTTTCATGATTCAGTTTGTATTTGTTTCGTGTAGCATACAAGTTTCAAAGTTCATAAGAGCTCTAAGCGTATTTTACTCAAACTTATTAAGAGGTGAAGTCAAATGAAAAGTTCAGATAGAATAACGGAAAACATAGAGACTCTGCGAGAAAGACTGCTTAACCTTATTAAGACGAAGGAAGATTTATTGGACCCTGAAATAGTCAAAGCAAGTACGTTGCTTGATAGGGCACTGGATGAGTATTATTGTTTTATAACGGATAGATATAGAGGCTAGTATAATCATAAAATGGTGCAAAACAATAGCAAGTAATTGGCTAAAATCTTTATTACAAATAGGGATTGGTAGTATTAATAAGGTCAACCTTGTCAATTGATCTTGTAATAATAAGTTGTGCTTTAGCATAATGAGATAACCCCCCTAATACAATATGGTTATACAATCTACTATTTGCAATAATTGACATAGATGTTGCCATTACAAGAAGATACCTCGAGGCTTACGGCGGAGGGGTATCTTCTTGTATTTGTTGTGGCATTCGACTATGTATATGTGATAACATGAAAATCGTAGCTATTTTACTAATAAGTATAGTCAGAGGAGTATGAAAATGAATAGGCTTAAGCAAATTTTATTAGCCATCTTGGGCTCTATCTCTATAGCATTAGGAATTTTAGGCATCTTTCTACCACTGCTGCCCACTACTCCTTTTCTTTTGCTTGGTGCAAGCTGTTATATAAAAGGTTCGCCGAAGCTATATCAATGGCTAATTGGTAATAAATTATTAGGACAGTATATTCGGAATTTTCGGGAGGGCAATGGAATACCGCTTAAAACAAAAATAGTTGCCGTTACTATGTTGTGGATAACAATGTCATATTCCATCATTTTTGTTGTAGCTAACTTATATATAAGGGTTTGCCTGGCGTTAATCGCTGCAGGCGTTACATGGCACATTGTGTCTCAAAAAACTCTAAAGCTTGCTAATAAGGAGGAACCATCGGAAAAGCAGGAAGAAGAATGCATAGATAGTGAAAATAAAATTAACAAAGAAAATATTAACAAGAAGGATATGAGGCGAAATTTGTCGAATAATAGCGAATAAGGATTGGGTATCTATAAAGGGGGGCGCTTATGAAAAGTTTAAAATTAAAGCTGATCGTATTTGTATGTATAATCAGTGTTTTGTCACTTTCCTTTTCAATAGGAATCAGCTATTACATGTCATATAAAATATTATCAAAGGAATTGACTGAAAAGGCTATATTTAGATCTAACCAATATTCGGAGCAGCTGAATGGTTGGCTGGAAGCACAAGGTAAGATGATAGATGAGATGGCAAACGATATACAGTATAATGATGATTATGACCTACAAAGGCTTTTTAGTTATTTTGAGGCCAAGCAGAAACCAAATCCTCAGATCATTAGCTTCTATATGGGCTTCGCTGATAAGCAGTTTATATCCGGGGATGGATGGGTTCCATCGGCTGATTATGATTGCACTCAAAGAGATTGGTATGTAGCCGCATTAAAAACAGAGGGACTGGCTTATACCTCACCGTATCTAGATATAACTACAAATAAAATGATTATTACAATTGCTAAACAGATTAAGAAAGACAATCAGGTATTTGGCGTTGTAGCTGCAGATATTTATGTTGATTACTTAACTGAAATCATTCAAAATGCGCAGGTGGGTAAGAACAGTTATGCATTTCTTCTAGATGCAGATAATAATTTTATATCTCATCCCAATAAAGAGTTTGCACCTACAGAAGAGAGTCTCAAGAACATTTCCGAAGTATTAAATGGGCAGTTTAAAGACATCGGCGAAATGATAACTGAGGGTCAAGCCAATGTAAAGAAGTTTAAAGACTATGATGGTATCTTAAAGTATATAATCGTATCAAAAATTAAAGCTAATAATTGGACTGTAGGCTTTGCTATTCCGGATTCAGAGTTTAAGAGTCAATTAAGCGCCCTAATTGTGGGATTTGGTATAGCATTGGCTGTTTCTCTTATTATAACAATAGTGCTAGCGCTTTTCATCGCAAATAGTATTGTCAATCCTATAAAGAAATTGAAAAATAGCATCAACAAGCTATCAAATGGTGACCTTACAGAAAAAGTTACGATTAAATCAAAGGACGAAATAGGACAGCTAGGCTCTAGCTTTAATAATATGACTGAAGAGCTAAAGCGTATAGTAGGAAGTATTTTTACGACATATAGATCTGCTAAGGATGGCTCTGATAAGCTTACAGAGAACTCTAAATATGTACAAACACTGTCTGCAGAGATAACACATGCGACGGAACAGCTTGCAGCTGAAGCAGAAGAATTATCAAGTAATATCAATGCAGGAAAAAGCTTTATAAATTATTTCTCAAGCAGTATAGGAGAAATAGTACAGAGTGTTAATGATATACACGGCAATTCTGAAAAAGCAATAGAAAGTGTTGATAGGGGTCTGAAGGATTTAAATGCGCTAAAATCTGTAGAAAATGAGATTTCGGAGCAAACTAAGACAACTTTCAAAATGATAGATTCATTTAACTATAGCGCTGCCGGAATCAATGAAATGACCGGCGTTATTTCCGGTATTTCTGAACAAACAAATATGCTGGCATTAAATGCAGCAATTGAAGCTGCGAGAGCTGGGGAATTTGGCAAGGGTTTCGCTGTAGTTGCAAATGAGGTTAGGAAGCTGGCTGACCAATCATCAGCAGCAGCTCAAAAGATTGAAGATTTGGTAAAACAGGTTAGAGAAGAAGTTGCCAAGTTTGATGAGCTAAAGCTTAAATCTCAAGAGTTGAATCAAAAGAAGGGAATTATTAGCGAAAGCATCTATGAAGATTTTAACAACATTTATAGCAGTATCAAAGAAACTGTTGAAAGCATAAAGGCTGCATTGGTTATGACTTCTAGTGTTGATAATAACAATAAGCAAATGGGCACAATAATAGACAGCATTTCAGAAATTGCAGAAGGTACAGCCGCTGCTACGCAACAGGTTACTGCATCAGCTGAAAATCAGATGAACTCATTGAATCTTACCTTTGAAGAGGTAGAAAAGTTAATTGAAAAGATTAATGAACTAAGTCATCAGGTTGAAAAGTTTAAGATATAAGTATAATAGAAAGAAATTTCAAAAACAGGTGGGTGATAAAGTTATCCCCCGCCTGTTTTTTTGGGCAATTCTTTTATAATAACTCATTGTTTGATAATATAGATATATATGTATTAATAATACTGCTATAAGGAGAAGGTTATATGGGATCATCCGGTTGTCTACAAAGATTAAGAGACATCTATTCAGATCTAAAGGGCGCGGAAAAACGCGTGGCAGATTATATTCTGAAAGACCCCAGTGAAATTATTCATCTATCCATAACTGAGCTTGCGGATGAATGCAAAAGCGGAGAAGCGACTATATTTAGGTTGTGCAGAAAGTTGGAGTACAAAGGCTATCAAGAATTAAAGATTAAGATAGCCAGTGAAGTTGTAAAACCTATTGAGGATATACATGAAGAAATCAATGAAAATGATGACATGCTGGTAATTATGCAAAAAGTACTTAATTCTACAATGTACTCACTTAGTCAGACAATAAAAATCAATGATAGCAATCGCCTTAAGGCAGCTGCAAACCTAATCTGTACTTCTAACAAAGTTGCTTTCTTTGGTATGGGTGGATCATCAGCCCTAGCCCTTGATGCTTATCATAAATTTATAAGAACCATACAAAATTGTGAATATCAATGTGATACTCACTTTCAAGCAATGTCTGCTTCATTATATAAAGAAAATGATTGTATAATAGCCTTTTCGAATACCGGGAGCAACAAGGAATTAATTGAGAACCTTACCATAGCAAAACAAAACGACGCGAAAATAATTTCCATAACTTCAAACAGTAAATCACCTATAGCGAAGGTGTCTGATATTGTTCTGGTTTCCTATGGCAAGCAGCAGCAGTATAAAAGTGAAGCCATGGAGTCTAGACTTTCCACTCTATGTTTGCTGGATTGTTTGTTTGTAGGCGTTTGCTTAAATAATCAGGATGTATACATTGATAATCTCAACAAAATCAGAGAAGCAATCGCTAAAAAAAGATATTAAATAGTATATTTAATAAACACACTTCGAAGTTTTCGAAGTGTGTTTATTTATTAGCATATAAAACATTCATAACTTGGAATTTTTTTTCATATAACTATTGCAAAGATGTATTGAAAGTAATAAAATGAGTTATGGAGAAAATTTTCACATTTAGAAATAATTGAATTAAATACTAAGAAATGTGGAAATAATTTTTAGGGGTGAATGAATGAATAAGTATTTTATAGGTGTTGACATTGGTACAACCAGTACAAAAGCTGTATTATTCACTGAGGCTGGGCAAGCAGTTTCAAAAGGGGAGAGGGAATATCCGATATATATGCCTGAACAATCATTTCGAGAGCAAAAACCTGACGAAATTTTTGAAGCAGTTTTATTTTCAATAAGAAGTTGTATTCTGGATTCAAATATTAGAAGTAGTGATATAAGGTTTGTATCTTTTAGCTCCGCAATGCATAGTGTGATTGCAGTAGACAAGGCTTGCAGCCCATTGACAGATTGCATAATTTGGGCTGACACAAGAAGCTCTGCTTATACTGAAGAGTATAAGCAGACTGGAAAGGGCTTGGATATCTATTTTAGAACCGGCACACCTATTCACCCGATGTCACCGTTTTATAAACTCATGTGGCTTAAAGACAACAGACAAAACATA
>MGOS01000091.1:0-267 GCA_001797185.1 Clostridiales bacterium GWB2_37_7 | reverse complement strand
TATAAGTTTATATCAATGAAAGAGTATATTTTTTATAAGTTCTTTGGTGAATACATAGTGGACTACTCAATTGCGTCAGCAACAGGCATGTTTGATATATTCAAACTTCGCTGGGACAGTGAAGCTTTAGAAATATTGGAAATAAAAGAAAATAAGCTATCCAAACCTGTTCCGACAACTCATTGTATAAAGAATTTAAATGATTCATATTGTGAGTTCACAGGACTTAATAAAGATATTGTGTTTGTAATAGGTGCCAGCGACGGT
>MGOS01000090.1:36072-39562 GCA_001797185.1 Clostridiales bacterium GWB2_37_7 | reverse complement strand
AGCAATAGATACAATAGCAGGTCCAAGTGAAATACTGGTAGTAGCAGATAGAACAGCAAACCCGGTATATATTGCATCGGATATGCTATCCCAAGCAGAGCATGATATGATGGCAAAATGTTATCTTATAACAGATTCCTATGAGCTTGCCCAAAAGGTTGTGCAGGAGCTAAAAGCTTTTGCTGAGAAGCTTTCAAGGAGGGACATCATTACAAAGGCTTTGGAAAACTCCTATATATTCATTGTGAAGGATTATGAAATGGCATTTGATGCTGCAAATATTATAGCACCTGAGCATCTTGAGCTGCTTGGACAAGAGGTTGAAAAGAGAGTTGATATGATTGAAAATGCAGGGGCGATATTTGTGGGGAGCTACTCTCCGGAGCCAATAGGGGATTATATTGCAGGAACGAATCATGTGCTCCCCACAGATGGCAATGCCAGATTTTCCTCAGGGCTATGTGTAATGGACTTTATGAAGCATGTGAGCTTGGTAAAATATTCAAAGGAAGATTTTATTAGGTATGCTCCCTATGCAGTTGAGATTGCAGAAAATGAAGAATTGACTGCACACGCCAATTCACTGCTGCAAAGATTACGGGAGGAGGATTAACGTGATTATACTGAATGCAAATGAAATGCCCTTTGATCTTCCAGAAAGCCTAAAAGAAGAGATATTAAATGAATTAAGTCTTGTTAACTGGAACAGGTACCCGGATATTTATTGTGATAAGCTAAGGACTGCCTTAGGGGATTATGTACAAAAGGAGTATGAAATGATTGCGGTAGGAAATGGTTCTGATGAGCTTATATCTCTGGTTATGAGAGCCCTAATGGGGTATGGCGACAGGGTTATGATTGTTGAACCTACATTCTCAATGTATTCATTCTATGCCAAGTTAAATGGCATCGAGGCTATAAATTTCAATACTGAAGATGATTTTGAACTAAACATTGAACTGCTCAAAAAAACCTTGAATATAAAAAAGCCCAAAATGCTTATACTATGCAATCCAAACAATCCAACGGGAAATTGTATTGAAATAGAGGCTATTAAGGATATTGCTTCGGATTATGATGGATATTTGGTATTGGATGAAGCTTATTATGAGTTTCATGGTGCAAGTGGAATAGGTCTTTTGGAGAATTACAAAAATGTGATTATATTGCGTACCCTTTCAAAGGCATTTGGGTTAGCTGGCTTAAGAGTTGGATACGCAATAGCCACTAAAAATATCATTGAAAGCATATTTTCGGTTAAGTCACCCTATAATGTAAATTCACTGACTCAGACAGCAGCCATTAAGGTTCTTGAACATATTGAGGTGATTAAGGGAAGGATAGAGATTATAAAGAGTGAAAGGGAGAGGATGTACAATCAATTAAATAAAATGAAAAACCTAAAGGTTTACCCCTCAAAAGCAAATTTTCTCCTAATTAAGTCCTTAAACTCATATCAAATCTCAGAAAAACTCAATTTGGAGAAAGTCAAAATAAGATATTTTGAGAACCAAAGTCTAAAGGATTTTATAAGAGTTTCCATAGGCTCAAGGGAAGAAAACGATAGGTTTATTGAGGTGTTAGGAGGAATATAGATGCCTAGAATCACAGAATTAAATAGAATAACAAATGAAACAAACATATCTTTATATCTGAATGTTGATGGTACAGGAAAATATGAAATTGATACTGGATGCGGTTTTTTTGACCATATGCTTGCCCAGCTGTCCAGACATGGAATGTTTGATATCAATATAAAGGCAAAGGGAGACCTGATAATAGATAGCCACCATACTGTTGAAGATGTAGGCATAGTCCTTGGCAGGGCATTTGCAGAGTGTCTTGGAGACAAAAATGGCATTGCCAGATACGGAAGCATGCTTATACCTATGGATGAAAGTCTTTGCATGACAGCGGTGGATATCTGCGGAAGGTCCAACCTGATATTCAATGGCGAAATAAACGGTGTCATGGGCACAATGGATTCAGAGCTTATTTATGATTTTTTAAAAGCTTTTACAGACAACAGTGGTATTACGCTGCACGTAAATATAATGTACGGCAGAAACAACCATCATAAGGCAGAGGGTGTATTTAAGGGTGTTGCCAGAGCACTTAGGGAAGCAGTTAAAATAGGAGAAGCAAATGATGTACCTACGACGAAAGGATGTTTATAATGAGAGCAGCTATATTAGACTATGATGCAGGTAATGTTTTTAATCTCATGAGTGCACTTGAATATATCGGTATAGACCCATTTCTCACAAATGATGAGAGAAGGCTTGATGACAGCGGAGTGATATTTATACCCGGTGTAGGTGCATTTGGAGATGCCTCACAAAACCTGAAAAAATACGACTTGTTCGATGTAATAAGGAGACAGCACAAGAAGGGCAAGTGGATTGTTGGAATATGCCTGGGTATGCAGATTCTATTTGATAAGGGCTTTGAGGATGGGGAAAACGATGGGCTTGGGCTTTTGAAGGGACAGGTAAAGCCTATATTAACTGATTATAAGCTTCCACATATGGGCTGGAATGAGCTCATCATAAAAAGCAGGGAGAACCCAATATCAGATATAGATATGGGCAGCTACCTATACTTTATACATTCCTATTGTGCCTACCCTGAGAATGCTTCTAATGTTATTGCGTCCTGTAGCTATGGGATGGATATACCGGCAATCGTAAAAGGTGAAGGCGTCCTGGGATTGCAATTCCATCCGGAAAAAAGCGGGAGAACGGGTTTAAAAATATTAAAGAATATTAAGGAGATGTTGAAATGATATTATATCCTGCAATTGATATTTTAGAGGGAAAGTGTGTGAGACTTTTTCAGGGGAAAAGAGAAGAAGTAAAGGTATTCTATGATGATCCGGTAGATGCAGCGAAGATGTGGGAGGGCAGAGGTGCAAAAGCTATACACATTGTTGATTTAGAAGGTGCATTTGATGGAGAACAAAAAAACTTACAGCATATAGAAAGAATAGCAAAATCAGTTTCCATACCAATTCAAGTAGGAGGAGGGATAAGAAGTATCAAGGCACTGAGAAGCCTATTAAACTGTGGAGTAAAAAGACCTATACTTGGAACTTCAGCTTTAACAGATGAGGAATTCTTAATTGAGGCCTTGGATATTTGCAAGGGTAATTTAGTAGTAAGCATAGATGTCAAAGAGGGTAAGGTTTCAATTGATGGATGGGTGAATACAAGCAGTATAAGTGGATTTGATTTTGCTGAGAAGTTGGTAAGCAAGGGTGTAAAAACTGTTGTATATACAGATATATCAAGGGATGGAACAATGATGGGAGCCAATCTTTTGGGGTTAGAGCAGATTTGCAGTGTGAGCGGAATTAAAGTTATTGCCTCAGGTGGAGTGAGAAGTATTGAAGATATAGTAAAGATAAAGGAAATAGGTGCGGAAGGAGTAATATCTGGTCTTGCACTTTATAACGGTACGATCAATTTTGAAGATGCGAACCAAATTTAAG
>MGOS01000090.1:20036-35965 GCA_001797185.1 Clostridiales bacterium GWB2_37_7 | reverse complement strand
ATTTTTGGATATTAGTGCTTCTATTGAGGGAAGGAAGACGATGCTTGATATAGTCAAGGGTGTTGCAAAAAATGTCCATATACCTCTGACAGTAGGTGGCGGCATAGGGACCTTGGAGGATATGCGCAATATGCTGAGAGCCGGGGCTGACAAAATTGCTGTAAATACAGCAGGTATAAAAAATCCATCCCTAATAAGTGAGGGAGCAAAAAAATTCGGACGTCAATGCATAGTTGGCGCAGTTGATGCGAAATGGAACGCTGAAAGAAATTCCTGGGATGTATATTCCTATGGTGGAAGAAAAAATACATCACTTGATGCAGTAGCATGGTGCAGAAAGCTCGAAATACTAGGAGCTGGAGAAATTCTCCTTACAAGCATTGATCGGGATGGTACCGGAAAAGGCTTTGATATAGCTTTACTAAAATCGGTTTCAGATTCTGTATCAATTCCTGTTATCGCATCAGGCGGAGCAGGGAGACTGGAAGACTTTTGTGCGGCATTTGAAGAAGGAAGGGCTGACGCAGCCCTAGCAGCCTCGCTGTTCCATTTTGGACTCATTGAAATAAGTGATCTAAAGCTTTATCTAAAAAATAAGGGAATACCTGTAAGGATAGAAAGGGAGCGTAGTTATGAATATTAAGTATGATGATAAAGGACTGATACCTGTCATAGTGCAGGATTATTTGAGCGGCAAGGTCTTGATGATGGCATACATGAATAAGGAAAGTTTGGAGCTTACATTGAGTACAGGTTATGCCAATTATTACAGTAGAAGCAGGCAGAGTCTCTGGAAAAAAGGTGAAACCTCAGGCAATGTACAACGAGTTATGGAGATTAGCACGGATTGTGATGGGGATTGTCTGTTGTTAAAGGTAGATCAGACAGGAAATGCATGCCATACAGGAGCGGAAAGCTGCTTTTTCAACAGCATTAAAATTTTTGAGGAAAACAGGTCAATAGGGCAAATACTTGATAGTTTATATAAGGTTATTGAAGACAGAAGAAAAAATAGGAAGGAGGGCTCCTATACGAACTATTTATTTGATAAGGGAATAGATAAGATACTGAAGAAGGTGGGAGAAGAGACTTCTGAAGTAATAATTGGAGCCAAGAATAATTCCACGGAGGAGTTGAAATATGAAATATGCGACCTGATTTATCACTTGAATGTACTCATGGTATATCAGGACATAAATTATGAGGATATAGCAAAAGAACTTGGAAATCGTTTTAGATAGAAAATAAACGAAATAAAGGAAATAGAGACGAGGTCGAAGTAATAATGAGGAAAGAGGAATAATGATTTTTTAATAGGAAAAAACTATAGGTTAGTG
This sequence comes from Clostridiales bacterium GWB2_37_7, assembly GCA_001797185.1. Lineage (GTDB taxonomy): Bacteria > Bacillota > Clostridia > Lutisporales > Lutisporaceae > GWB2-37-7. The sequence continues at coordinate 34,628 of MGOS01000090.1, read as the reverse complement.
CACATATGGAAAGGATGAATAATGTGGCTTCAAACCATAGTATATCTGTTTACAGTGAAATAGGTAATTTGAAATCCGTTCTTCTTCACTGTCCCGGTGAGGAAGTGGAAAACATCGTTCCGGATTATCTAAGAAGGCTTTTGTTTGATGAAATTGCATATTTAGAGCAGGCACGTAGAGAGCATAATCAATTTGCTGATATTCTAACGAATAAAGGAGTAGAAGTTGTTTATTTAACGGAGCTCATGGCAGAGGTTTTAGAGAATCCTAAAGTTAGGGAAGCCTTCTTAAAGGAATTTATTGAGGAAGGGAAGGCTGCTACAAAAGGACTTCAAGAGGCTTTGGTAGAGTTCTTCAGCGGCTATTCTCCAAAGGAATTTATAAGAAAATGCATAGCAGGAGTTAGAAAAGAGGAGCTTAAACATATTAAGCCTAAATCCTTAGGAGATATGGTTAAGAATCCATATCCCTTCTACCTTGATCCAATCCCTAATATGTATTTTCAAAGAGATCCTTTTGCATCTATAGGAAGAGGAATTTCTTTAAATGTTATGGCCAATGAAACACGAAACAGAGAAACAATATTTGCAAAGTACATTTTTGATTATCATCCCAGATTTAAAAATATACCGAGATGGTATAACCGAGATAAAACGCATCCAATTGAGGGTGGAGATATTTTGGTTCTTTCTGACAAGGTTTTAGCTATAGGAATTAGTGATAGAACAGATCCAATAGCAATTGAAAGGGTAGCTCATAAGCTTTTAAGCTCAGAAGAGAGGTTCGAAACAGTTCTGGCTTTTGACATACCAAAGACAAGAGCGTATATGCATTTAGATACAGTATTTACTATGGTTGACTATGATCAGTTTACCATATACCCTGGAATTGAAGCTCCTCTGGATGTATACAGCATTAATAAAGGTAAGAATAATGAGCTTCATATCAGATATGAGCATGAAGACTTATGCACCATATTAAAAGAACACCTAAAACTATCGGCAGTAAACTTGATTAGATGCGGAGACGGGGATCGTATTGCAGCTAGCAGAGAGCAGTGGAGTGATGGAAGCAATACCCTTGCTATATCACCGGGAAAGGTTGTTTGTTATAACCGAAACTATATAACAAATGATGCTTTAAGAAGAAATAACGTTGAGGTTCTGGAATTTGACTCCTATGAGCTATCTAGAGGTCGTGGTGGTCCAAGGTGCATGAGTATGCCCTTAGTTAGAGAAAATCTATAAGAATAGCATTTGAATGAACTTCTGCTGTGCTATAAAAATAGAGTCCAGATATTGATAGCTTCAGTATCTGGATTTATTATTTGTTATAATATTTCAATTATATAAGTTCATTCACTAGTCCGGATATGCTTAAGACTACCAATAGTGCAAAGGCACCTACAAACTGATTGATGTTGTTTATCATGCTGACCTCAGGCAGCATACCTGTAAATACTGTTACACCTACGGTTGCCCCAAAATATCTACCCAGCTGTATAAGACCGCTAAGTACAGTTCTATCCTGACTGCTTATGGCATTTTGCGAATTTATAAGGAAGGTTGCCATAATCCCTCCGGTACACAGACCGATTAATACATTTAAGATATTGAATACAGCCAAATTTCCTACGCTGATTGTATAGATCATTAGTATTGAGCTGATAGACATCACGATCCACAGATATTTTGGAAAAATTCCCGATCTTATTCTGACTGCTGGTCTGCTGCTTGTTAATAACCCTACGGTAATGCCAACCATGAAAAGCATCAATATCTTGCTTTCATCAATCAAGAATCCCTTCTTTCTTGACTGATTCATCGAAAAACAATGTATAAGCTTTACTCATAATTATTACCCCCATCTATCAAAACTTCGCACCATCAAGAAAGAGTCCAATCAACTGGTCCTTGATAACATTAACTTCAAAAGGATCCTCCGTGTATATGCTTGAAATAAAGAAGCTCATTGCCAGAAATTGAAAAGTTCTTGTTAATATCAATGCAGGTATGTCCTTTCTAAGCTGTCCATCCTGCTGCGCTTTTTCAACAATTTCCAGCACCCATTTTTCTATTCCGTTTCTCTGGGAGCTGTCTTGGTTGACATCAAAACGTGAGGGCATTCTATATTTAAAGTAAACTACTGCCAATTTCTTATCATTTTTGAAAATACTGCTAATAAAATCCAACAAGCTATAGAGCGTTGCTTTAATGTCTCTATTTTCCGCAAAGCTTTCATTCATGGTTTTACCATATTCAGCAATAATAGTTTGGAAATAACCTACTAATATGGATTCCTTATCTTGAAAATAATTGTATAGCGTGCCCTTTGACACATCAGACTTTTCAGCAATTTCCTCCATGGAGGTTTCTTGAAAGCCTTTTTCTCTGAAAAAGCTTACAGCACAATCAATTATGCTCCCTCTTGTCTCTTCCTTTTTGCGTTCTCTTCTACTCATATCAGTAACACCTTCATTCAATTTATTTAATTCTTGCAAATTTTTATACTGTGTATAATTTTATACTAAGTCAAATTTTTGAAGCTGTCAATAGTGAAGTATTGAAATATATATTGACAAATATTATTCGTCAATACGAAAATAAGGAGAATTGTATTATTTGTGTAGGTGATATGTTTTCAATCCTGTAAAGTGGAGAGACTGTTCTTACTGCATTTTGACAGAAATAATGTTCTAAGTATTTGACAACTGAATTTGCATATGCCATTGTTAACATAGGGTAATGAAAAGGAGCAAAAAATTATTATAGGATGAGGTTATAATGAAGATTTTAATATTATATTTTAGTGGCACTGGCAATACAGAATTCGTGTCTAGGTATATAAAAGAGCATTTAATGTCTGACATTTATGAAATCACGCAGTCTCCAATAGAATCATTCAAAAAGGAAAGCATATCACAGTATGATACGCTGTTTTTTGGCTTTCCCGTGTATGCCTGTAATGTGCCTAAAATTGTTCGAAGCTACTTACAAGATATACCTGTTACAATTACAAAGACAGCTTTTATATTTTGCACGAAGGCTTTCTTTACCGGAGATGCTATGAAGAATGCAATAGCTATTTTCAATGCAAGGGGATATGTTCTAACTGAATATGCTGATGTAAATATGCCAGGCTCAGATGGATTGGCATTTTTAAAAAAGGATTCTCAGACAGTGTCTAAAATAATAAACAAGGATTTTTCAAAGCTGGAACAAGTAGATGATATGATTAGTAGAAGCAAAAACATCATGGAGCTTTATGGAGAAGATAATATGAAGCAATATCGTGCAATTGTAAGACCTACTATAGTAAGTTCTCTTATCAGTAAAATTTTGGAGAAAGCTTTTCAGTTTATTGAGAGTAGGCTGGAAAGAAAGCTTATTGCAGATGAGAATTGCGTTAGATGTTTAAAGTGTGAAAAGATATGCCCGGCAAAGAATATAAAAGTGAATAAAGAAGGTGTACTATTTGGAGGCAATTGTTATCTATGCATGAGATGTTTACATCAATGTCCAAAAGAAGCAATCCAAATTGGTAAAAAAACTATTGGAAAATTTCGATGGAAAGGACCCCAAGGAGATTATGAGCCACAGCAATTTGAATAATGAAATCAAATAAGAAGTATACGTCTATATTAAAAATCAATATGGAGGTATACTTCTTATTTTTGATCCTTCAAGAAAAACAGTCTTTGAAGTTTATTGCCATTTTGAGTAATGGCTGAATGTGTATTTATTTTAAGGTCATTTTGTGATCAAATCGCTTTACTGCATTTGTCAATTCTGTGGTATAGCTTTCACCTAGCCCCGTTTTGAGCCACTTAGTGAATTCCTTTTTCGTATAAAAGTGATTTGGTAGAATGAGTTCTATGTTGCACTGTTCCTGCAATTGGCTAATGGCATGAGCAGCCAGGTGGAAAGTGAGGGACTCCAAAAATGGAAATTCTTTATTATAGGATGATACGTAATAGTCGCCTTTAATTGTGTCCCTATATTTCAGATTATAATAGCCGCCAAAGTAAGTCCAAGGCATACCTCCTGATTTAATGGGAGCAACCCAGCTTTCTTTACATATTTCTATTTGAACCGTTTTCATAATGCCAACTCCTTGTACTATTAATTAATATAACGAGGCAAAAATATGTCCCCCACTTCTATAAGTGGCGGGTTCCGATTTCAGCAACAGGAGGTGGGTATATATCCCCCTGCCTCGTTGAAACGCCTTGGGTAGTTTTTTGCAACAAGTGCAAAAAACTTTCAATAAATCTTGTTATAATATATTCGGCAAAATGAAAACTATTTCACTAGATTATATGTGATGTTAGCTGCATAAATTTAGTTATTTGTTCAATAGAAGGTGATTTGATTTACATCCATCATTTCAGAGATATTTAGGTTATAATAGTAATTAGATTCAATAGTTTAAACAAATGATCGGTGTCGCTTTTGTTAACTTAGAACATTAATACTGTTGGAAGAAGAGGACTTTTATAATGATGGCTATGAGACAGCATTCTATTCAAACTAAACTTGTATTATTCTTTTTTATTTTAACCATTGCTCTGTTTCTATCTGTTGGATTTTTATTCTTTGGAAACACTCAGACAGTAATAAAGAGTGCTAAAGAAAAGGAGCTTATGACGTTATCGAAAGAAACCTCAAACAAAATAGAAAGATTTCTTTTTGAAAGATATGGTGATATCGAGGTTATGGCTCAATCACCGATATTGAAGGATACAGAAGCTAGCAGCAACCTGAAATTTGATTATTTGGAAAGTGTTCGTAATGCATATAAAACCTATGACAGCATCTTTGTTGTAGATACGGCTGAAAAAATTGTAGTTTCATCAGGAAAGGTTAATAAAAATCAAGCTTATTTAGAGCTTCTTCAAAAATTAAAACAGGGTGAGTTCATTGAATCAGATTTTATTTTGTTTCAAGATAGTCAAAAATATGGAGTATATTTTGCCGCACCTATTATCAGCGATGAAGGTGATGCGATAGGTACAGTAGTTGAAAGAATGAATCTGGATGCAATCGAAAGCATAGTAAGAAATGTAAATCCCGGGAAAGCGGGATATGCTTATTTAATGGATAGCAATGGCAAGACTATTTTCTTTCCGGAGAAGAATAATCCTGGTGAATTTATCAATATAAATCAGCAAAACGAAGGGGTTACCTACTTTAAACGTGGTGAGCAGCAGCATGTAGCTGCTTACTATGAAGTTAAGGGCTATAAAACGGGCGAGTATCAATGGTACTTAGTAGTTGAGGAACCTACAGCGGAAGCCTTTGAAGTGATGAAGCAGCTTAGAAACTATACAATACTCGTTGTACTCTCCTCAATATGCATATTGTTTATTTTATCTATTATTATGTCACAGGCTATTACAGGTCCTATCAAGAGACTGGTAGAAGAAACACAAAATGCAGCAGAAAGCAATATAAGGCAGAATATACAGATATATAGCAATGATGAACTGGGTACCTTGGCCCGCTCTTTTAATATTATGCAATCGAATCTAAAGTCAATGATGCAACAGGTCTTGGAAAAATCTGGAGAAGCGGCTTCTTTAGAGGAAATCAGACAGTATGCGGATAAAATTTTTGAAAATGTGCCTAGTGCAATATTAACTATTGATAATACAGGAAAAATAACAACATTTAACTTAGTTGCTGCTAAGTTGACAGGACTACATCAAGAGGATATCGTTGGGGAAGGTATAGAGAGACAATTTCCTGATAGCATTAAGCCAATCATAAAGCTTCTGCAGGATAGCTTAGAAAAAGGAGTTATTTATATAAAGCATATTACGGATATTACAAATGCATCTGGTGCTATTATTCCAATTTTAATTGATACTTCTATCCAAAAGGATAGCCTGGGAAATACAATTGGAGCTATTGGAATCTTTAGAAGCGTTAAAGAAATTCAGCAATTTGAAGAAAGTATTACAAGGGCAAAAAATTTGACTTCCCTAGGTGAATTGTCTGCAGGTATGGCCCATGAAATAAGAAATCCACTTACCTCTATCAAAGGATATGCACAATATATAAAATCGGAATTAACTGATAAGCCGGAGTTGTTATCTGATGTATCAACAATTATATGTGAAGTTGATCGATTGAATGGGATTATTGATCGTTTCTTAATCTTTGCAAGACCGAATCATCCAGAGCTTCAATCGGAGGATATTAATAGCTTGTTAAGGCGAGTTTTGGAGCTCTACAATAGAGAGATTCCTAGTAATATTCGCTTAATAATAAATTTCGAAGATCTGCCGATTGTCTCAATAGACGCTGACCAAATGGAGCAGGTAATCCTTAATATACTCATGAATGCGGTACAAGCTATGCCAGATGGAGGAGAATTAGGCATCAAGACAAGATATTTAAAACAGTTTGGGCTTGCTGAAATAATTATTGCTGATACAGGCTTAGGAATTTCTCCACAAAATTACGATAAAATTTTTGAGCCCTTCTTTACTACTAAAAATAAAGGCACAGGACTGGGGCTGGCAATCTGCTCCAGAATTGTAGAGAATCATAAAGGATTTATTGAAGTGAGCAGTACTCAGGGAGAAAAAACAGAATTTATAATCAGGCTGCCGGTGAATGAAGGGGGAGAAATATAACTATATGAACAAGATTTCTATTTTGGTTGCTGATGACGAACAGAATGTATCTCAGCTTTTGAAAAAGGTTTTAACAAAGCAGGGTTATGTAACCTATACAGCGTCCTCCGCTTTAGAAGCGCTGGATATCATTAATGCATATCATATCGATATAGTTATTAGTGATATAAAAATGCCGAATATGAGTGGTATAGAATTATTGAAGAAAATAAAGGTCCTGGATTCTTCCATAGCAGTAATTTTAATTACAGCATTTGCTACTTTGGAAACTGCTGTAGAGGCCCTAAAAATGGGGGCTAGAGATTATATTACCAAGCCATTTAATCTTGAAGAAATCTATTTATCTATTAGTCGCATTGTTGGAAATGGCAATGGTGGGCTTGAAGATGACTTGATTATAACAAATGATCAAGCTGCAAGCAATTATTTAACTGCCAACAGCGTTGCTATGCAGCATGTGCTCAAACTCCTTAATCAGGTGGCAAACAGCAATGCGACTGTCATGCTTTATGGAGAAACGGGCACTGGCAAAGAAATAGCCAGCAAAACGATACATGATTTAAGCAGAAGAAAAGAGAAGTCCTTTATAAAGGTGAATTGTGCCGCAATACCGGATGCTCTGCTTGAAAGCGAACTTTTCGGATATGAGAAAGGAGCTTTTACGGGAGCAGTAACCAAGAAGCCAGGTAGATTTGAATTGGCAAACGGAGGCTCAATATTTCTGGATGAAATCGGGGATATGCCTCTAAGTGTTCAAGCAAAGCTTTTGAGAGTTTTACAGGAACGAGAATTTGAGTCCTTGGGTGGTACTAAAACCATTAAGGTCGATGTGAGAATAATCGCTGCTACTAATAAAAATTTGGCAAGTCTTGTGAAGAAAGGGGAGTTCAGAGAGGATCTGTATTATAGGTTAAATGTAGTTCCTATAGAAATACCGCCTCTTCGAAAAAGAAAGGAGGATATACCTATACTTATTGAGCATTTTCTTCTTAAATCCTCGGGTATTTCTAAGAATACCCCTAAAAAGATAACAAGTGAAGCAATGCAGAGACTTATACATTATCAGTGGCCAGGTAATATTAGAGAGCTGGAAAACATCATAGAGAGATGTGTGGTCGTAACTGCCGGAAACCTAATAACGCTTGGAGATTTACCTGAGGATATCGCTAAGTGCGATGTAGAAAATGCAGACTTCTTAACAAATGCTAATACATTAGATGAGACAGTAGATAATGCAGAAAAGAGTGCAATAATAAAAATTCTACGAGAATGTGACGGAAATCGAACTCACGCATCTGAAAAGTTAGGAATCAGCAGAAGATCATTGCATCGAAAAATATTAAAATATGGAATAGATGACTAAAGATATTCGTAAAAATGTGACAGGCTTGTCCCACAGAGACAAAACTGTCACATTTTTTTAAATTTTTGATTTGAGATACAGATAAACGACAACTGTTTTATCGTTTATCTGTATAAAACTCATGATGCAAGAGAACTAATAAATAATGTTCATAATAAGATTATTTTCGGCATGAAAATTGCTTTATAAGCTCATAGGAATAATTTTTGTTATATTAAGGAGGCAGTTAATAATGAATCAAGTAAATTCTGGAGATACCGCTTTTGTACTCATTAGTGCAGCTTTGGTATTCCTTATGACTCCAGGACTGGCGTTTTTCTATGGTGGGTTGGTAAGAAGAAAAAATGTGTTAACAATCATGATGCAAAGCTTTATATCCTTAGGGGTAGTGACGGCAATTTGGGTATTCGGCGGATTTAGCTTGGTTTTTGGAACAGATATAGGGGGAGTAATTGGTAATTTTCAATACTTTTTATTAAATGGAGTAGGGGCAGATCCTAATCCCAGCTATGGTTCTACAATCCCATTTCTGGCATTCTTTATTTATCAGGAAATGTTTGCAATAATAACTCCGGCGCTTATCACCGGCGCTTTTGCTGATAGAGTTAACTTTAAGAGCTATCTGAAGTTTCTGGTCTTTTGGAGTATTCTGGTATATGTTCCACTTGCCCACTGGATATGGGGTGGTGGATTCTTACAGAAAATGGGAGTAGTTGATTTTGCAGGAGGTATTGTTGTCCATGTTAGTGCTGGTATAGCAGCCTTAGCAAGTGTTTTCTTTGTTGGGAAAAGAAAGCTTAAGAAAGGTGAAAAGCTCGCACCACATAATATTGCCTTTGTAGCATTGGGAACAGGTTTGTTATGGTTTGGCTGGTTTGGATTTAATGGAGGAGGTGCTTTGGCAGCAAAGGGATTAGCAGCAACTGCTTTTGTGAATACCGATATAGCAGGCTCTATTGCAATGATTACTTGGCTATTTATATCCTGGGTACATGAAGGAAAACCAAGTATGGTAGGTGCTCTTTCAGGCGCAGTAGCAGGTCTTGCTGCAATAACACCCGCTGCCGGTTATGTTCCGGCTTGGGCTTCAATAATAATTGGATTTTTGGCTTCGATCGTATGCTATCTGGCTGTACAGCTACGCATTAAACTGGATTGGGATGATGCACTTGATGTTTGGGGTATGCATGGAGTAGGCGGCATTTTGGGATCCATACTTGTAGGTGTTTTTGCTTCCTCCTCTGTCAATGGAGTAAGTGGATTGATAGAAGGAAATGTACGTCAATTCTTGATTCAGTTCGCTGGTGTAGTCATTACGGCAGTGTACTCTTTTGTTGTAACCTTCATCATATTAAAGGTTGTTAATCATTTTGACCCTATAAGAGTAAGTGATGAGATCGAGACCAGGGGATTGGATGAAACCATTCATGGTGAAACGGCATATGATTTTAACGATAAATAGAATTAAAATGTCAAAGTAGCTTGCCATATCTAAAAAAGAATGATATTATTAGAAATAACTTAAATAAATAGTAAATAATGTAACACATATATATTTCAATTAATACTAAAAATATAGTATATTAATATGAAAGTTCTATTAGTGAATTATTACAAAGATTTAAGAAATAAGATTTTGGAGGTACGCATTATATGAATGGTACAGTTAAATGGTTCAACGGAGAAAAAGGATTTGGGTTTATTACTGGAGAAGATGGAACAGATGTGTTTGCACATTTTTCTCAAATTAAGGTAGAAGGCTACAAATCACTTCAAGAAGGTCAACAAGTTTCTTACGATGTAGTGAAGGGACCAAAAGGACCTCAAGCAGAAAATATTACTATTCTCTAGTTAGTAAATATTTTACCCCTTAAATAGGATAACTATTTAAGGGGTTTTTATTATGGAAATAACTGATTTACATCATGGTCTGATATTTAAATTTTTTATTTTACTTCAAATTCACAGGTTACGACAGAGGTAATTTCTTTCTCTATAGAACTTGTATCATTTATGCCATAGTCTGATATTTCACCAGAATATAAAGGTGTTATTTGAAATACACCAACACTGGCAGAATTCAGTTTTCCTACTTTATTTCCTGTTGCATTGAGCATTTTTTCAGCTCTTAATTTTGCATCCTGGGTTGCTAGTGCAATCATATCGATTTTTAAATCTGCTAGCTTCGTATAGAAATATTGAGGAGGATTGGATTGAAATTCTACTCCTTCGTTAATTAAATCCGTAGCACTTCTTGAAATGGAAGTAATCTTTTCAATTTCATTGGACTTGATCTCAACATACTGATATAGTCGATAGCTATCAATCTGATTTGAATATGCCCCATTAGGGAGTATCACATAGTTTGTACCGGTATTAATAGATGAAAAAACGATATCCTTTTCGTTAATACCCTGCTTAATCAGGTAAGCCTTTACTTTTGACTCACTTTCTTTTAGGTTCTTAAAAGCATCAGAAAGAATTTGAGATTGTGTACTAAAGGAACCTGTCCATACTACCAAATCTGAAGTAATTTGCTGTTTTGCCGAGCCCTTCACAGTCAGTGAATTGCCTGGTCCCTTCATATCCTTTACACCCATTGTTATGATATAGGATGAAAAAACTAGTCCCAAGGTCAAAATGATGGACACAAGTACCCATATAAAATTCCTATTGTCTTTTTCTAACATTTTCTTTCCCCCTTTTAAAGCATCTGCACTTATTACCATTATACACCTTTATAAATGGGGTTACAAACTGAGTACTTGTATGTAATTGAGTTGAATTTCCCATGAATTAAGAACACCTTTAAATGTAATATTAGGTTCAGTACAGCTAATAGAGTTATACTTGAACAATAATCAATATGATCATAGCAAAGAGAAGTTTATAAGGAATATCGCTACTATGAAGCAGAATTGTTTTAGGTTATTGAGACTTGTAAACAATCTTATAGACATTTCTAAGATCGATGCCAAATCTTTTGAACTGCATCTTAGAAACTGCAATATAGTTAGCATTATTAAAGAGATTACAATGTCAGTGTCTGACTATATTGAAAACAAAGGTATAAGATTGGTATTTGATACTGACATAGAGGAAAAAATTATGGACTGTGATGATGAGAAGATAGAAAGAATTATCTTAAACCTGCTTTCTAATGCTATCAAATTTACACCAAAAGGGGGAGGCATATTTGTCAATGTGTATAATAAAGATGAGGGGCTATACATTAAGATTGAAGACAATGGAATAGGGATACCGGAAAACAAGCAAAGTCAGATATTTCAGCGGTTCTGTCAAATAGATGCAATGTTTACAAGGCAGCACGAGGGAAGTGGAATAGGACTGAATCTCGTAAAGTCGCTGGTCGAAATGCACGGAGGCACAATAACCTTTGAAAGTAAAATAGGTGTAGGGACAAGCTTTTGTATAAATTTACCTTATCGGAAGGTAGAGGAAAAAGTTGTGCAATATAGCGCCTTAGGAAAACAAGCACATATCGAAAGAATTAATGTTGAGTTTTCAGATATCTATTTAACCGGAAGTTAATAAGAGAAGAATGAGTATAGAGTTAAGCAAGCTATCAGTAAGATAGCTTGCTTTTGCTTTGCTAGACTAGTAAGCGTGACTTTGGTAATTAATCTTCCTTCCCTAATACTCCATATAAGGATAATCTCAATATTCCCATTTTGTACTCAGGACTGGTTTGGAGATAATCAGGCTGCAGCATAATGGATGCTGCAGAGAAAAGAAATGCTAAAATTGCATCATTTGGAATTTCTGCAGCAATAGCCCCTTCTTTTTTACCAAGCTCTATAAATTTGGTATAAATAGAAATTGCCTTTGTGGTAGCAGCTTCATTATATATCAACTGTAGGCTTTTATCCTTCCACGCAGACTTGCTAAAATGAGAATCGCTTATTTCAAGCACCACATCATGCTTTCTGTTCATAATAATTTCTAGCTTTTCAGAAAAAGGAATATCTCTCTCCAAAATTTCTTCATAACCCTTAATCGCCTTGTCTAGATAAGAAATAAGAACTTCTTTGGCAAGTGTATTTTTGTCACCAAAATAATTATAAATTGAAACCTGCGAAACACCAGCCTTTGCTGCAATTTCACTGATTCCTACATCCGTTATGCCACGCTGGCTAAAAAGTTCACCAGCGACATTTATTATGGATTGTTTTTTTGCATTTGTTCTTCTTTCGTAACCATTCATGTTTATCACCCAAATGTATTATACCAATAGTTTTGAAATATATCAATAATTATTTCAAAACTTATTGATATTGGTTTTCTATAGATATATTATGAAATATAGAAGCAGATATTTCAAAACTATTGGAGGTATATTATGAATTCTTATGTTTTAAATTTTAAAGAGATAGACAAATCGAAGCTTATGGAGGTTGGAGGAAAGGGTTTAAACCTGGGACAACTTTCAAAAATTGAAGGAATACGAGTACCCGATGGTTTTTGCGTTACAACTGAAGCATACAAACAGATTATAGAAAACAATGTAGAATTGGAAGCTTTGATTGAAAAACTGGCAGGTGTGAAGTCTGCGGATAGGAAGCAAATTGCCGATATAAGCAAAGGAATACGAGATGCCATTGAAAACCTAGTAATTCCAAAGGACATTGAGGATGAGATCACAAAAGCATTATCCGTACACGGAGAATATGAAGCTTATGCTGTGCGTTCAAGTGCCACAGCGGAAGATCTGCCTAACGCTTCCTTTGCCGGTCAGCAAGATACTTATTTGAATGTCAAAGGAAAGAATGAAATTTTTCATAATATTATAAAGTGCTGGGCATCTCTCTTTACTGATCGTGCCGTAATCTATCGTATACAAAATGACTTTGAACATAGTAAGGTATGGCTGTCTGTAGTAGTTCAGAAAATGATCATGTCGGAGGTATCAGGCATCATGTTTACAGCTGATCCCATGACCTCGGATAGGAAGACATTGTCTATAGATGCAGGGTTTGGGCTTGGTGAGGCCTTGGTATCCGGACTTGTAAATCCTGATAATTATAAGGTGCAGGCTGGCAAGATTGTCAGGTCGAGTATAGGGATACAAAAATTACAGATTAAGCCTGTTCAAAATGGCGGCATTGAGGAGCTGAAGGTTGAGGATAATAGGCAAACTGAGGCGGCGTTGTCAGATGAGCAGATAGAAGAACTTGCTGCAATAGGGAAGAAAATTGAAGCATACTTTGGTTATCCGCAGGATATAGAATGGTGTTTTGTGAACAATGATTTCTACATTGTTCAGAGTCGCCCTATCACCACTCTATTTCCAATTCCCCATTCGAAAGATACAAAAAAACCCCGTGTATATATGTCAATAGGGCATACCCAGATGATGACTGACGCCATGAAGCCCTTAGGCATATCTTTCTTTGGTATGATTTCTCAGTTTACCTTGGATAAATCAGGGGGAAGAATTTTTGCAGATATCACCCATGATTTATCTTCAGCCATGGGACGAAAGAGGGTACTGATGGCAACTGGGAAGCAGGATCCGCTCATATTAAGTGCAGTTAAAAAACTGATGGAGGATCAGGCTTTTATGTCCACGCTTCCTAAGGGGAAAAGAAACTTAAAAGGGGGAGTAATCACAGCAACATCTATTTTAGAGGCAATAAAGGTCAGTAAGAAAAATGATCCTTCCATCATAGATGAAATGCTGACTAAATTTGAAGAAGAGTTAAAGGAAATAGAGCAACAGCTATCAATTTTGTCAAGAGAAGAAGCTCTTGAGTTTATACGCAAGGATCGAGAAAAGCTTCTTGCAATGTCCTATGATCCAAGAATGCTGGGGGCAATCATCGCCGGAATTATGGTGAATGACTCACTGAACAAGAATGTAGGGAAATGGTTGGGAGAAAAGAATGCAGCGGATAGTCTTTCAAAGTCAATAGATCACAATATTACAACAGAGATGGGCTTTGCATTGTGTGATTTAGCGGATGAAATTCGTAAAAACCCAGAGGCATTAAAGTATATATCTAATGAGCCGCGGGATGAGGATTTTTTGGAGCAAATGCTGATCCTCCCTGGCGGAAAAGAAACTTACCAAGCCTTTAAGAAGTTCTTAGATAAGTATGGCATGCGTTGTCCGGGGGAGATAGATATTACAAAGGCTCGTTGGGAGGAGCAGCCCACACAGCTTATTCCGATGCTGCTTAGCAATATACGAGTACTTGACATCGGTGAGCATGCAGAAAGGTTCCAAAAAGGCAAGCAGGAAGCGAAGGAGAAAGAAGCGGAGATTATCCAAAGATTGTATAATTTGCCCGGTGGCAGCAAAAAGGCAAAAAAAGTTAGTAAGAGCATTAGTCTACTTCGCAATTTCATAGGATGTCGTGAATATCCAAAATATTACATTGTTCGTCGTTATCAAGTATACAAGAAAGCCTTAATGAAAGAAGCGGAAAGATTAGCAGCAAAAGGTGTTATCAAAAAGCGTGAAGATGTTTTCTATCTATACTTTGATGAGCTATGTGAGGTAGTAAAGACAAATAAACTGGATTACTCAATCATTGAAGCAAGGAAGGGAGAGTATATCCACCATAAA
>MGOS01000090.1:0-20004 GCA_001797185.1 Clostridiales bacterium GWB2_37_7 | reverse complement strand
TGGCTATGTTCCGTCCTGCGTCATCACGGCAGAAAATACGCCAAAAGGAGCTTTGTCAGGCATTGCGGTCTCGAGCGGAGTAGTCGAAGGTCGCGGAAGAGTTGTCCTATCTGTGGAGGATGCCAGGCTTGAAGAGGGTGACATTTTAGTGACACAGTTTACTGATCCCAGCTGGACTCCACTTTTTGTAACTATAAAAGGTTTAGTCACTGAGGTTGGAGGTTTCACTACTCACGGTGCAGTCATTACCCGTGAGTATGGTCTTCCGGGAGTAGTAGGGGTTGAAAATGCTACAAAGCTTATCAAAGATGGACAGAGAATTAGAGTAAACGGAACAGATGGATACGTAGAGATATTGGAGTAATATTGTGAAAAAAATTGGAATTCCTTATAACGAGGCAGGGGGATATATGCCCACCTCCTGTTGCTTCTAAGAGCCATTTTAGATGTGCATATATTGGCTTGAAAAATAACAAGTGTCAGGTTGCAGCTTACAGCCTGGCACTTGTTATTTCTGTTTCATTGAGGTTCTAATTAATATGTGTATACCAATCCTACAGATGCGCTTATTTCTAACTCACCTGCAGAAATGCTAGTTGTAGGTGCTGCTTCTGCTCTTGCTTTTACTGCATCCATTGTGGAGTACATGATTGGAGGATAATAACCACCGCTGGTCTCATTGATCTGTGATGGAGTACCTATTTTTATTCCAAACTGCTTAGCCAATACTTCTGCTTTTGCTTTTGCTTTGCCGGTTGCATTTTCTAAGGCTTGCAGATAATATTTATCTGCATCAGCTACTGTAAAGCGAATATTAGAAACTGTGTTTGCATCATTGGCTGATACGGAATCAATCACTGCGCCAACCTTTGAAATATCCTTAATTGTTACTTCCAAGGTATTGATTACTCTATAGCCTGTAATATATGAACGTTGATCCGGTTGAGAATATGTCTCGATTGGATATATTGTATATTGTGATGTTTTGATATCGGGTTCTGCTATTTTAAGCTCTTTAAGAACTTGCATAATCTGGTTCATTTTTGTAGCATTTTCTTGCTGAGCAACCTTTGAGCTTTTATTTTCTGTTTGAACACCTACATTGATATAAGCCATATCAGGCTTCACCTTTACTGAACCCTCTGAACTTACTGAAATGGTTTTTTGTTGTGCCTGTGAAGCTTGTGTTGTATCTGCAAAATTTATCAATGAAGCTCCACCCCATATTGCACCAAATGTAAATACAACAGTAATAATACTTGCTAATATAATCTTTTTACTCATTTTGATAGCCTCCTAATTAAAATTGATATTTAATTGTTATACTCTTATGACGGAGGTTAAATCTAAAAGTTCCAATGACGTAAGATGTATCATTATACCAAAAAAATTAATATGGGAGGTACAAAAGTACCTCCCATACGTTAGTTAGAAATCACCTTATCAATCATTTTTTAAAATCAGCCCCTTTCATAGAGATTAACCGGTTAATTTCATTATCACAAATCGGGGGCTGTTTTTAAAGAGAAAGAATGATTTAAAGAATTCTCACTGATAATTATTCTGCAAAATCAACCTTTACTACTTTTCCATTTTCATTCAAGGTCATTTGAGTAATCTTACCAAGCTGCTTTTCACCATCTACCTTTACACATTCAACAACCTGATAAACCTTTGAGGTATTGCCGTTTGTCTTATAAGCATCTCCAAGTATCTTAAGAATTGAATATGGATGGTCAGGGTCCTTAAGAGCTATTAAGGATGAGTCTGGAATCAAAACTGTATCAGCAATAAGCTTTGCATAGTCTATATCGCTAAGGTCAGCAATGATATAATAATCTGCCTTATCATTTAAATCTTCAAAGCTCTTAACCTGCTTAATTTGGAAATTACTTTTGGCTACTGTACTGATGGTTGCCATAAGTGGCAGGATTCCAAAACCTTTATGCCCTGAAATGATAAAGGAATCTTTTCTCATAATGGCTTCCTCAATATAATTTGCATGGCCTTCGGTCATAAATTTCTGATCAACTAGCTTTTTCAAAAATGGATTCATATTAATCACTCCTTGTATTATTAATACCAAATATTATCTTCTGTATATAAATCGCACAAAGTACGTTTTATTTAGATGTCAAAACTTTAGTGTGATTTATATATTTGATTTTAACATACATGAAATGAGTTTGAAATATTAATAATTCTAAAATACCTCTACAAGAACATCCATTACGCCTCCGCATACCATGCCTTCTGCTTCAGCTACATCGCCAGTCAGATCAACATGTTCGATGAGGAAGCCCTTGTCCAGCATAAGACTTTTTGCCTTGGTAATGACTCCTGCCTCACTACAGCCTCCCCCTATGCTTCCGATTGTTGCTCCATCATAGTAAGCTATCATTTTGGCTCCTGCCTTTCTAGGAACGGATCCCTTTGAGGACAGTATTGTTAATAAGGCTTTAGGCAATGCAGTTTCTTCAGATAATTTTCTCACTACCTCCACATCAAGCTCGGGTTGGGTGAAGTCTTTTCCAAATTTATCAATGACTGCCTTGTTTTTATAGCTAATTAGCTGTGACACAATGGATATCGCGATTTCATCCGGCGTAATGGCACTAATATCAAGGCCGATAGGCGCATTTACAAAATCCAGCTTCGTCTTATCAAAGCCTTCCTTCAGCAATTCCTCTTTCATGCCATTGACTCTGCGCTTTGAGCCGATCATACCAATGTAGCTGAGATCATGCTTCAAAACCTCTCTCAAAACCATGCCATCATGTCTATGGCCTCTTGTTATTATAACCACAAAATCTGATTTTCTTAAATTAAGGTTGTCAAAGGATTTCTCGAAGCTTTCACAGATGACTTTGTCCGCTGCTGGGAAACGCCCAGCATTTGCAAAGAAGGGTCTATCATCTATAACGGTAACAGAGAAGCCTACTTTTGCTGCGAATTCCGATAAGGGCTTGGCTATGTGTCCACCGCCAAAGCTAATCAAACGAGGCTTGGGCATGAAGGGCTCAATAAGAACAGCCTTGCTTTGTTCTAAGCGAACAATTCCAAGCTTTCCACGTTCTAGACATAGGCATACTTTCTCATATACAGCATCATCAATTTCGAAGGTTTTCATCATTATATCATCACCAGTTAAAAGCATTTTTTGCGTAATGGTACCTTGTCTATGGTTTTGAAAGTCAAGATAAGTTAACATTATGCATTTATTGCCTTCACTAATTTTAGTTAATAGCCTTCTGTACGGGTTCTCCGGCATTTTATTCACCTTCCACATAAGAATTCAAATCTTCTATATGAACTATTATATTATCTTGTCCATATAGATAACACATTTTTGTTTGAATTTTATAAAGATAAATCCCATCTTTCCTCAACAAGGTGATGTCCCCAAAGCTCATGCTCTTTGCATTCAGTGAGTGAAAAGCCATGTGCATTATATAGATGTCGAGCTGGCTCCAGTATGTTGACAGTCCAAAGAAAAATATGTTTGTATCCCTTTTCCTTGCAGTAGTCAATGGCTGCATCCATTAGCCTGTGCCCGAGACCTCTGCCCCTAAGCTCAGGCTCAATGAGAAACCAGCGAAGCTGTGCGGTAATATCATCTACCTTAACAATAGCAATTACGCCAACGGCTGCTCCGTTTTCTTCTGCAATCCAAAGGGTCTCCTTGCTCTTGTCATGATGCGCTACAAACTTATTCACATATTCCTCAACATAGTCTCCAAATTCAGAAGTAAAGCCAAACTCAGCTTCATATAAGGATCTATGTCTATCAATAACATATGCAATATCCTTTGGTTCAAAAACACGTATAGAAATAGGTCTCAAACCATCCAGCATCGTATTTTTAATATATTTCATAGCCTTCACCAGCTTTCTCTGATCATTTTCTGATATATGCTCAATTAAGTTTTTAACTTGATCATCGGATTTATTCTCAAGGGCAGCCATCGTTTCCTTACCCTTTTGGGTAAGCCTCAAAAAGCTTATACGATTATCCATCTGGGAACTCTCTTTAGTGATAAGTCCATTGCTTTCAAAGCGTTTAATAATTCTACTCATATACCCGCGATCAATAGAAAGTTTGGTTATTAAAGTGTTGGCTGTGCAAGCTGCTGTTCTTTTGATCTCAAGAAGAATGCGAACCTCTGTTAAAGTATAGGGGCTATCTAATATATGTGCATTAAGTAAGCCAAGTATGTTTGTATAGAATCGGTTAAAGTCTCTAATCTGCTCCACAGTTAAGTCATTTTTCATAACCATAAATCACTCCTCGCTATTATTAATATACTTAATATATCAATAATAGTTGACTGAGTCAACTTTTTGTTTGATTTACAAGTATAAAAGCCAGGTGCTGAAACGGATTCCATTTTATGGATGTACCATTTCATTACCTGGCTTATGTTATTTCATAAAATTATGCTTTGTTTGCGGAGCCAAACAATTCCATCTTTTCTTTCACAGTAGTCTTGATTGCTTCAAAACCTGGTGCCAATAGCTTGCGTGGGTCAAAGCCTTTGCCCTCTAAATCCTTGCCAGCTTCGATATATTTACGAGTAGCTGCTGCAAAGGATAGTTGGCATTCAGTGTTAACATTGATTTTTGCAACGCCTAAAGAGATGGCTCTTTTAATCATATCCTCAGGAATGCCTGTACCGCCATGCAATACTAAGGGCATATTAACAGTAGCTTCTTTGATTGCAGTTAGCGCATCAAAGTCCAAGCCCTTCCAGTTTGATGGGTATTTGCCATGTATATTGCCAATACCTGCAGCCAGCATGTCTACACCCAGATCTGCTATGAGCTTGCATTCAGCAGGATCTGCAACTTCTCCTGCCCCTACAACGCCATCTTCTTCACCGCCGATAGAACCAACTTCTGCCTCAACAGAAATTTCTTTTTCACCTGCTATTCTGATGATCTCTTTTGTCTTTGCAATGTTTTCCTCGATGGAGTAATGAGAACCATCGAACATAACAGAAGAAAATCCGGCTTCAATCGTTTTCAAGGCCCCTTCGTAGCTGCCATGGTCTAAGTGCAATGCAACCGGAACATCGATGTTTAGCTCATCGATCAATCCCTTCACCATTGCAACGACAGTTTTATAGCCACCCATGTACTTGCCGGCACCTTCGGATACGCCCAATATGACCGGTGAATGGTTTTCTTTGGCAGTTATCAAAACTGCCTTTGTCCATTCTAGGTTGTTGATGTTGAATTGACCTACAGCATATTTGCCTTCCTTCGCCTTGATTAACATTTCTTTTGCTGATACTAACATATGAAACCTCCATTTAATTTTATGATGTATTTGAATTTTACCTAAAAATATTACATTATATATGCATTCATTGGACTACTTCAATGGACAATGAATGATATGTAACGCGGGGGACCAAATATGTCCCGCAGGGACAAATAAACCCCCGTAGCTATTATATCATATATCTTTTAGTAATTAAATTGGAAAATGTAAATAATTTCAGAGGTTAATAGATACCATAATTTTAATTTTAGGCTTGATATTCATCGCTTTTGGACAAGGAATTATTAAACCAATGCGATGATAAAAAATAGTAGAAGGTATAATATCCCATTGACCTTTGTGTTACTCAAACCTTTATACTTAGAAAATCAAATATATGATACATATGTAAATTTAATAGGGGGTATGCACTTTGGATATTAATGTTATTGGAGTTCCACTATATTATGGAGCAGACAGGAAAGGTGTAGAATATGGACCAGAGAAGCTAAGAGAAAAAAAGCTGTCCAGTATTCTTGGCAAGCATAACCATCAAGTCTACGATCTTGGCAACATTTATGTTCCTGAGGTTAAGGATTATAATAAATTCTATTCACACGCAAACTTAAAATACTTGGAAACTATAGTAGAGGTTAATAGGAATTTAGCCCATGCAGTATATTCTTCAATAAAAGCAGAAAATTTCCCGCTAACCATTGGTGGAGATCATTCCTTGGCTCTAGGCAGTATTTCTGGTGTTAGCCGTGTTTATAAGAATTTTGCAGTTATCTGGATGGATGCCCATGGAGATATCAATACGCATGATACAAGTGGAAGCGGAAACATACATGGCATGCCCCTGGCTAAATTGATGAATGTAGGGCATAAAGACTTAACAAATGTTTATTTTGAAGGGCAAAAGGTAAATCCGGAGAACGTGTTTATTCTGGGTGCCAGAGACCTTGACCCCGGTGAAATTGAGTTAATAAAGGAAATGAAGCTGAATGTTTATTCTGCAGAGGAGCTTAATGAAAAAGGTATTGAAGTAATTGTTCAAAATGTTTTGGACACCTTGAAAGCTAAAAACATTGAAGCTGTACATTTAAGCTTTGACTTGGATTTTATTGATTCAAAATATGTACCTGGCACAGGCACACCAGTTGCAGGCGGAGTAAATATTGAGGATACAAAGCAGGCACTAAAGATGATTGCAGAAACGAAATTGATAAAATCTATGGATTTCGTGGAATTGAATGCTTTGTTGGATAAAAATGATGTTACTGCTGATCTGGCTATAGATCTTTTGGATTGGACATTTAAACACATTTAAATGCAATAACAAAGAAAATGAGTGATAGAAAATTCTATGACTCATTTTCTTTTATAGATCAATGTTTGAGTGAAGTGCGAACCATTTTGCAAGAGATTTTCGACTGCTCTTTACATCAGCATTTAAAGGAATGCTTTCTACAAATTTGATTTTTTGAGGGCATGCGTGGTGTGGTAAATGCTTTGTACAATAAGCCAGAATTTTTTCATAGGTTAAATCAGAATCTTTCCTTACAATAACAGCTGCCACCTGCTCCCCTTTAAGTGGATGCTTGATGCCAAAAACCACCGCTTGTGATATTTGCGGATGTTGATGAAGTACTTTTTCAATTTCCCAAGGAGAAAGCTTAATGCCGCCTTTGTTGATGATGTCAGTCTTTCTTCCCAGTATATAAAGTCTGCCTTGATCGTCTATCCTGCCTAAATCTCCTACCGTAGCTTTAGGTCTAAATTGAGGTGCAATATAAGGACTTTCTACCCAAACCACCTGGTCCTCAATCCAAAATTTTACCCCTGGAAATGCCCTTCCTACACTATCACCCTCTATGATTTCTTCAGCTTCTATATAACTCACGTGTCCCAGCTCGCTGGCACCGTAATATTCACAAATTTTGCCATTAGGAAATAATGCTTTTAATGATAATATTGTTTCCCTATCCATTTTCTCCCCTGCGCTTACCAGGGATTGAATGTGAGAAAGAGGAGCTTTCATATTTTTAACCAAAATACGATAATGGGATGGCACCATAAACAAGCTTGTGACGCTGTTTTGTTTTATTTCTTCAATCCATGTCCGGGGATAGGATGACTGGGTGAAAACAACCATTCCGCCTTCATTTAAAATATGTAAGGCGCTATTCAGGTTTGCTGTGTAAACAAGAGAACCAGACAAAAAAAGGCTATCATTTGCATTTATTGAAAATGTTTCACTTTGGGCAGCAAAAGCACTTGTCCAGCTTTGGTGATCTCTCCAAATTACTTTGTGCTGTCCAGTAGTTCCGGAACTAAGTGCCCCGAAGAAAATATCTTCATCCAAGACAATTGGAAGCGCTTCAGATTTAGTTGGTAGAATAAACTGATCGTCTATTATGTTGCAGGTATCAACCTTTTCTTCAATGCCCTTCATAACCCCGGGCTGTATATCATTTACCACAAGAACAGATGAAAGTCCAGCACTTGCGAGAGCGAGAAGATAGAGCATCTGCCGGATTGGATCAGAATGTTTAACCAGAATTCTGGCCCCAGGTTTCCATAGACTAGCTAGAGCTCTGGCAATTTGTTCAATGGAGGTTACTGCTTCTCCATAAGTCATGGTTTCTTTGCCGTGCACCATGCAAATTTTATTTTTAAGCTTTAATGAGTTTTTGAAGATGCCTTCATATATAAGCAATATTACTCAACACACCTTTCTAGCAAGGCAGCAATTCCTTGACCTCCTGCGACGCCAAGCGTAGCGATGCCTTTTCGCCCATTATTCTTCTTTAGTGCTTCTA
Organism: Clostridiales bacterium GWB2_37_7; assembly: GCA_001797185.1. Lineage (GTDB taxonomy): Bacteria > Bacillota > Clostridia > Lutisporales > Lutisporaceae > GWB2-37-7. Next base: position 11,919 of record MGOS01000090.1, on the reverse strand, counting down.
ACAGATGAAGAATGATGATAGCACCAGAAGCACCATAAGGATGACCGTAAGCAAGTGCTCCACCTAATGAGTTTATTTTCTTTGAATCGTAATCATATTTTTGTAGGAAAGCCAGCACCTTAACGGCAAAAGCTTCATTTACTTCAATCGCATCTATCTGTGAAATAGACAGTTGTTTTTGCCTTAATAGCTTTTCTACTGCAAAAACGGGTCCGAGAGGAGATAGGTTGGGATCCAATCCTACACTTGAACTTCCTAAATATTCTGCTTCAGCACATAGTCTGTATTTCTTCATCGCTCTTTCGGAGGCCATCAAAATAATAGCCGCACCATCATGAGTTAAGCAGCTATTTCCCGGTGTCAGCTTACCATTTGACTTTACAACAGCTCTGGCACGCTGCATTAATTTGTAAGATACAGTTTCTCTTATGCTTTCATCCTCATCAATAACCTTCTCTTCTAATTGTAAAGGGCAAATAATGTTCTGCAAGATTCTTGCTTGTTTGGTCTGAACAGCCCTCAAATGGCTTTCTACTGCCCAATTGTCCATAGCTTCTCGGCTTATAGCGAGCTTCTCGGCTACATTCTCAGCCCCCTGTATCATATCTGGGTCTCCAAGAGATAAAGGGGAGAACTGTGCTCTTTTATAAAACACATCAGCACCTTGGAACCTAGGGTCATTTGGATGATATTGCTTATTAGGCTCTAAGCTTGTGCTTTCTGCACCGCCTGCAACGATCATGTCATGATTGCCGGATTGAATTAAGCTCGCGGCTATTTCTATAGCTTTTAAGCCGGACCCACATTGAAAATCAATGGTAGAAGCAGGAATGCTCAGGGGCCAGCCAGCCTGCAATAAAGAAAGGCGGGCAATATTCCCGCCTGGTCCTATGCAATTTCCTAAGAGCAGCTCATCAATACAATTGTTGGATAAGTTGTATTTTTCTAGCAGCTCATTCATTAAGTGTGCTGTTAATTGTTCTGGAAGAAAAGCTTTTAGCGCTCCGCCTGTTTTTCCTATTGGAGTTCTTAATCCACCTATGATATAGACTCTTTGCAAATTATGCATGACGATTTCTTCTGTGAGCATTAATCTTTTTTGCAATAAATCCAGCTATAATAGCCTTCAATATATCTCCCGGTATAAAGGGCAATGCACCTACAGTAATTGCTTTGTTTATCCCCATTCCTGTTATATATGAAAGCCAGGGAACACCTAATATATAAACAATTAAGATTCCACCGGTGATACAAGCAAATATCATACGAGGAAGGGAGTTCCCTTTGCCTTTTATTAAACTGATAATAATGGCACCAATTAGAAAACCAAGCAAATAACCGCCCTTAGTTCCTACAATAACCCCTATACCGGCAGCTCCGCCAGAAAATACAGGAAGCCCAACAGCACCTATAAATATAAAGGTAAGAACACTCAGTCCCGCTTGGAGTGGAGTCAATACACTTCCTGCAAGCATCACTGCTAGAGTTTGTCCTGTAATTGGTACGGGGCTAAAAGGAAGCGGTATAACAACATATCCCAAAACAGCAATCAAAGCTGCAAAAAATCCTGCATAAATCATATCTCTAATATCTAATTTTTTTAACATATAAATTCCTCCCTAATGGTAAGTGTAAAACAAATTACATCATTTACAATTCCGATAAGCTTGCGGGGTGATTCCCAAGAAAAAAACAGCTTACAATCTGCTTCAATAGGAATTAAATAGTTCATTTCTCCACTTTTAATAAAACGGTCCTTCGTGGACAAATAATCTTCAATTAATAGCAATATAAACATAGCCTGTACGATAGGCGTTTCCCCACTATGAATACTATTTGGATCGCCGCTTAACTCATTAAACTTATGTACCTGTTCTTTACTTATTGCGATAAAGGACTCTGTTTTGGTTTGAGTTGTTTCTGGTTTTTTAATACGCGGCTGATTCATTTTAATGAGGGTGGAGTGCATGTCCATCAATGGAGCATCATTTTCAACAACTTCAGTGTGACATTTTATATAATCCATAGGATGCATATGTTTCTTTTTACTAATTTTTCCCTTTAGCTCTATGTCTTTTTCAAATGATGGATGTGAATGAATTGTGAATTCTTGCTTGCCAATAAAAAATCCATTCTCAACTTGTTCTGACAAGGTAGACAATGCCAATGTCAAACAAATGATAGGAGAATAGGTATGTTTCCAATGGTATTTTAATGAAAGGTCTTCTATCCATTTTTCTTGGTTCAAGACTAATTTATTTATCTTAATAGCCGCATCCCCCCATTTTCATTTTTAGTATAAGATATGCAGCATGTATTGTCAACCTAAATAATTAATTTGGTTTACAATAGGATTAAATCTAACCCTATGAGTCTGTTTTTTTGCTGATATACAGCCTTCCATCGCTCTGCAGCTCTGCGAAGAAAACCTCTTTTATAGAATTCATTCCAGCTTGCTTGATTTGTGTATCTATCCATTCATTATTTAAATTTAATTCCTTTAGATTTTTTTTAACTAGTTTTCCATCAACTATAATCTCTGTAGGGATGCAGCTTCGGCCAGCTGTCTGAATTTGCAGGTCTTTTTTTGTAACTGATTCCAACACAGGTTTTTTCAATATACTTAGTTGACCATTGGGTTCTAGTATTGCGTAGTCAACATCTTGAATAGAAAAAACGTTATTGACTCTGAGCAGCATAGTGAGATCATCCATATTTAATCTTTGGGCAGAAAGTGCTTTCTGCATAATTATCCCTTTTTTTATTATGATTGTGGGCTCACCGTCTAGGAGTACCCTTGCTTTGGATGACTTCAGACTAATAAATTCAACAACAAAGGTCAATAGTGCCCATACAGCAAGAGCGGATATGCCATCTACAAGCTTAATGTCTCTATGCACTACCATATCCCCTGCGATATTTCCCAAAGCCACACCCGTAATATATGTAAAAATTGTTAATTGCCCTAGTTGTTTCTTGCCAAGCAATCGTGTCAATAATAATAGTACTGAAAATCCGATTAATGTTCTAAGTGATGTTTCAAGTGCACTATGCATAGAATCTCCTTTATATTTCATTTAGTTAGTGATTATGCTATTTTTTGAATATCCAAAGTTAATTATTCACATTTAATGAACTGTCACGGACTCAACATATAAAATATATGGTATAGTTTTATTATGATGATTTTAGGAGGCAAATGTTTATGAAATATAAGGTTACAGGCAAGCAGGAAAACAGTAAATCCTGCTTGGTATGCGGAATGAAAAATGATTTTGGACTGAAGACCTCATTTTATGAATTGGAAAACGGAGAAATTGTTTCTATATTTAAAACAATGAATGAGCATCAGAGCTATCCCGGCAGGCTTCATGGTGGGATAACCGGTGCAATACTTGATGAAACCATAGGCAGAGCGATCATGATAAAGGATAAAAAGGTATGGGGTGTGACCATCGAGCTCAATATAAGCTATAAGAAGCCTATCCCTTTAAATACTGAATTGAAGGCAATAGGAAGAATAACCAAGGACACCAGCAGGATATTTGAGGGAACAGGGGAACTGATATTGCCTAATGGTGAGATTGCAGCAACAGCAAAGGGCAGGTACATGAAAATGTCCATAGACAAGATATCAAATATTGAGGATGAGGATATGGAGTGGCAGCTGGTGCAGCTAAAGGAAGATCCAGAAGAAATAGAATTGTAAAAAGATATTGCGAGGGAGTCATAGAATTGTTCTAATGGCTCCTTTTTATGCACATTTTTATAGCCTCAGCATAATCTGAATTATAGTATCTAATTCGACTTAAAGGAGGGCATTGTATGGGTATCGAACTTAACATGCTACATTGGATTTATCTGATTTTTATTTGTCTGATCATTGCAGTTATGGTAATGAAGCGGGATACCAGCTTGGTTTGCATAGCGGGTATATTCATACTGGGTTTATTTGCTACTGCTTCGTTGTATCAATCTGTTATGGGCATTTTTAACAGCTTTATTTATGCCATAAAGGAGCTGCTTGGTACAATACTGATTATCTCGATTATAGCAGCCATGAGCAAGGTGCTGTTGGAAACGGGCATCAATGAGGTTATGGTAAGTCCCTTTGCAAAGCTAATCAAAACACCAACCTTGGCTTACTGGGTAATTGGTATATTAATGATGGTTATTTCATGGTTTTTCTGGCCATCGCCTGCTGTTGCACTTTTGGGGGCTGTGCTTTTGCCTGTAGCGCTCAATGTAAAATTGCCTGCTATGGGTGTGGCCGTGGCTATGAACTTATTTGGACATGGAATAGCACTATCCGGTGATTTCATCATACAAGGCGCGCCAAAGCTGACTGCTGATGGTGCAGGCATCCCAGTTGGAGAGGTAGTAGCCGCCAGCATACCATTGGTATTTGTCATGGGTATTGTAACCACAGTTGTAGCTTTTTGGCTACTCAGAAAAGACATGAAAAGCGGAGCTTTGAGCACCGAGAATATCTTGCTTCCAAGTCTTACAAAGGTAGAGAAATCCGATAAAGAGCTGCTGTCCCTAGGCAGCAAAAAAATATTGGCATTTTTGATTCTGATACTTTATGTAGCAGATATAATAGTTATGTATTTTGCTAAGCTGCAGGGCGGAGATGCCACAGCACTTATCGGAGGAACCTCAGTTTTTATATTGATTATGGTTTCCATGCTTTCGCAAAAGGATAAGGGCATGGAGAAAATCATGTCTTGTATGATAGATGGCTTGCAATTCGGCTTCAAAATATTTGGTCCGGTTATACCAATTGCAGCGTTCTTCTATCTGGGAGATTCTGCCTTGACTAGCATTTTTGGAGATGTGCTGCCGGCAGGTTCAAACGGATTGGTTAACGATCTGGGGGTAACTCTGGCTAATCTAGTTCCACTAAATGCAGCAGTTGGTGCTGTTACACTTTCTACTGTAGGTGCCATTACAGGCCTGGATGGATCAGGCTTCTCCGGCATCAGCCTAGTTGGACCTATAGCGAAGCTCTTTGCGACATCTATAGGAGCTGGTGTAGCGACACTTACAGCCCTTGGTCAAGTGGCTGCAATTTGGGTTGGCGGCGGAACATTGATACCTTGGGCAGTTATACCTGCTGCAGCGATATGTGGGGTTGACCCCTTTGAATTGGCACGCAGGAATTTAAAGCCTGTATTTATAGGGTTGGTAGTGACTACGATTGTAGCAATTTTCTTGATATAGATAGCCAAAAAGAAGCATCCGCCTAGGTTGCTTCTTTTTTAATGCACTGAAAGGTTTAATACTTTGCCTAGTAATTTCATCAGCTGCAACATTGGTTTATTATTTCTATAAAGCTTTTGATATAATTTCAATAATAGTCTTTTTAACTTAAATATGACCCATCAAGCAATATCAGTACGATGATATAATGGATTTAAAATATAAAAGAAGTGGGTATATGCATATGAAAATCGAAGCACTGAGTAAAGAGAGAGTGGCTGATTTTGTATCCTATTGCAAGAAGCATAGAACGGAGATTGATGATTCATTTTTATATGATGAAGATTTAAGAGACTTTGAGCCTAATGATGAAAATCCTACATATATTGCTATGGATACGCAGGGCACCATCATAGCAGCAGCGTCATTGATTGTTGATGATTACAATAGAAGAGGAAAAAAAGGGCGTTTTAGAATATTTCATGCAGAATCTCAGGATATGTACATCTACAATGCACTGATGCAGGCCATTTTGAAGCATACAGAGGGATTGAATAAGCTTAATATTTTTGTACCCATCGTAAACAATATGCTGATTGGAGCAATGGAAGAATTGAAGTTTGGGGTGGAGAGGTACTCCTACTTGCTGGTTAGAGAAGTGTCTGAGGTACCTGAGTTGAACTTGCAGGCGGATTATGAAATAAGAGCCTTCAGGGCGGGAATGGATGAAGAAATTTGGTGTGACGTCCGAAATGCCAGCTTTGTAAAGCTGCAAGGCAGTGAAACACCTACTACACCGGAAATGATCGCGAAGATGATAGTAAGTGATGACTATATAGAAGGCGGTTTGATGGTGCTTTATCATAAGGATAGACCTGTAGGTGTAGTCAGAGGTGCGATGGATGAATATGAAGATAAACCAATTATGAATATAGGACCCCTTGCCATCATACCCCAGTACCAGGGCAAAGGTTTAGGAAGAACTCTGCTGAGGGCCTCTTTGATTTTTGCAAATGACAAAGGCTTCGATAGGACTGTATTATGTGTAAACGCTGAGAATGAAAGAGCAAAAGCATTATATCTCCAAGAAGGTTTTGTACAGGTAGAGGCAGTTGTATGCTATAAGTATGAGATAAACAATTAAAAGGAAAAGCTTGACACATACTTTATTTAAGCTTATTCTGCTGTGTGCCGCTGTTTTCTTCTTAACCCTTTGGAATCATACTCATAACTGACAATCTCTACACCGCTCAGGTCGATCCGTATCAGCTGGTTTTCAGCGTTGTAGGTGTAGGTATAGCCATAGGCGCCAGTCATGTTGCCGTTATAGTCATGGGTATACTGCTGGATTCCATTTACATTGGCTATTTCATTGGCAGCATTGTATGAGTAATTAGTTGTTGTGGTGGTTCCAGTTATTACACTCTTTTGAGTACGGTTGCCCAGCAGATCATATTAGTCGCAAAAGTGCCAGGCTACGCAGTTAGACAGTTATTTTAATTTAAATGAAAATAACTGTCTAACTGCGTAGCCTGGCACTAAATACTATTATTAGAATAACAAGCACGCTCTCGTACAAAAGACCGATGCAGCCTTGAATATTCTCGTAAATTTCTAATAAGCCTATTTGAAACAAAGCTAGGCTCTAAAAGACCATGACGAAATAGAGTAGCAATCCATTCGGAATCTTTGACATCACTTTTGCGACCAGGCAGATTACGCATATGATGAGCATTCACAACCATTAAACAATGATAACCATATAAACAAAAGCAAAAAGAACCGTCCCCATTGCTTCATCCCGAAGATAGCCCACAAATCACCTGGCAACATAAAAAGAGGCTATAAAGATCATATCATTGTAGATGAGGATAGCGAGATAATACTCGCATCAGTACAAACACCTTTTAATGTAGGTGACGAGAAGAAGCTTGTAGAACTAGTTGAAAAAGCTGAGTGTGAACTTGGGCTAAAACCGGAAGAAATCACAACAGATAAAGTATATGGAACAATAGATAATCGGGCATACCTAAAAGACAATGAGATTATATCAAATATAGCTTTTTACAACGAATCCAGCAGAGAAGTAAAATTCTATGGTTTAAGAGATTTTAAGATATCGGAAGACTTGCTATCAGTTACCTGTCCTAATGGAATAACCACAGAAGAGTATGCTATAACCAAAAATAAAGCGAATGATACAGACTTTAAAACATTCAAGTTTGATAAAGTAATTTGCCAGCAATGTCCATTAAAAGATCAATGTTTATACCAGGATAAAAACGGAAAAGTCGCAAGCAAGGGAAGAAGACTAGACGTTCCATTAAGATATGATGCCTGGCTAAATGATATGAAACGAGTTGAAACACAGGAATTTAAAGAAGCCAGCAATAAGCGATATAAAGTGGAGAGAAGATTTGCGACAATGGTAAGGAATCATGGACTGAGACGATGCCGATACGTGGGATTAGAACGCGCAAAGATTCATATCGCTATGGCAAATATGGCATGTAACATAGTCAGGATGGTAAACCTGCTTTGCCAGCCTAGCCTTGCTGTCGCAAGAAATTAAAGAGCTCCCGTAAAGGAGCTCAACAAAGTACTATAAGTGTTCATTTATACAAATAAACGCAAACTCATTACCATATAAAGGTAAATTCTGAGATGTCTAATGAATAATCATTCAAACCGAGGAAAAACCTTGTTTTTTATAGCCATTTTTCAGCGCTTTCCGTGGCACTTACTCTACAAATCCAAATCATGGGTATATTTGTAATTTAAATTGTTCATCTTCATTTCTTATAAGATAAATATACAGAGTCTGTTTTGTATGAACTTGATCAAATCCATCTAAATTAAATTCATAATTTTCAACTACTTTTTTATCTACAAATCCTTTAATATAAAAAATACTATCTTTATTGTAACTTATTGCAAAATGAACATATCCATCTTCATTTTCATGAGCCTTAGTAATTAGGTATTCCCAGTTTTCACCTTTTTCATATAACTCTAAGTAATCAATTTTTAAATTCGTTTTATTAGCTACTTTAATATCGATTAAATATTCATTTGGTTTTTCATCAACCTTTTTATCACATGCTGCAAAAAATATTGCTATAAAAAACATTATCGTTAATATCACGAAAACGTTAGCCTTAATAAAGGATGATTTTATAATCATAATAGCTCCTTTTAAATCTTAATTAATAACAGGTTACATTATTTGTATTACTGATACAAGTATAAACAAATTTTAATCTATTTGATTAGAATTTTGTGTAAATATGCTCTACTCTGTTGGAACATCATAATAAAAATAGTACAAGGTATGTAATTTATGAGTATGTCAATAAATATACTTAACGCACAAATTAATAATTATCATTGAACCCACAAAAGATGACTCCTAAAAATATAGAATCACCCTTTTGTAGTATAACATTTTTTTTAATCATCCTTGATAAGGATAGCAGTTACCATATTCTGTTTTATTATAATTAATAAAAAATAAACTGATAAAGTCCGTCAGCTTCTCCATCATAAGTTCTTCTTACGGAGTATCCTGATGCGCTTACTGAAGAAATAAGACCATCCCAATTGCTGTATGTCTTTAATGTTCCACTAACTTTGTCATAATAAGGTGAGAATCCTAAATAACCAGATTGCCCTGCAGTAAGGTTAACGACGTAAGTCGTAGCTGTTGATGCAGATACAGACCATGAAAAACCTGCGTTAGCCTGTATTACATTTTTTTGCCCAGAAGTTGTTACTCCTGCTGAATATGTTTCTGATACACTAAAACTTACATTCTTTGACACTGAACCGCCTCCGGGAGGTGCTATAAAATCAGCTGATACTTTTCTTCTTGCGCCAACATATTTAACTGGACCAGAAGTTTTTTGGAATGTATACCACTCATAGTAATCTACCATCGGTGTTACAATTAAATCTTCATCTAATTTTGGTAATTTTGATGTACTTACTTCAGATATAGGTAACTGATTTAAAGTATTTACTTCAGATTCAGTTAAATAGTTTAATGTATTATCACCATTTATTGTAAAGGAAACAGCATAGGCTTTAAGATTTTCGTCATAGTAAGCATTTTCTTTAGAAATTTCTATCTTATTTGTAGAGTGGGGTTTATTATCTGCCCAAGTTGGCACATAAACTGAGGTTGACAATAAAGCAAGACTTAAAAGCAAAAAGAACCGTCCTCGGTGCTTTTACAGCAAGACTTTTATGCAACTATATACTTATCAAACCTTATGACAATGGCTAAAAATGAAGCCAATCAAGAAATAGAATCAAATCAAGAAGGCTTAAAATATGATTATAAAGTAAATATGAATATTCTCATTCCGAGAATGACTCGTACATTAATAAAGAGTTTCTACGAAGAGGATCCCGATAAACGAAACAAACTATTTGGTAAAGCAATGAAGAAAATAACTAAAAACCTTGTACCAATTCGTCCAAATAGAAGTTTTCCCCGAAGAGAGCCTTCGAGGAAGAACAAATATCCAAGTAATAAAAAACGTTCTGTGTAAAATTCTGTAAGTATAGCTTTATGACATTGGTCTGCCGTCCCCGGTGCTTTTATGCTTTTATAAAAATAACTGCGTAGCCTGGCACTAAATATCCTATGCCAACTATCTTGACAACGACCGATTATTCAGAACTAATATATAGGTATAACAGTGCATTTCCATCTGGTGCTTTTAATAATAGTCTCTTATATAAAACAAGGTAATACCCGATTAATTCTTCCTCATCAAAACAAGACTCTTCTTCACTTAGAATATGTTCGCTGGGAAGAATAATTATATAGTTACCTCCACCAACTTCCCATCTTTCAATTAAATAAGATATATCATCCAGACTGATAATCTTATTTAAAAATTTGGCATAATACTGTATTTCATTCGTTTCAGGCAAATACTCATATTTTATTGTTTCAACTAAAGTAAATTTATTTTCTACGCCTAATAATTCATTAATGTACTGAGCTAAATCTGATAATTTATTTAATGGGAAGTAATCATAACTGTCGAATTGTTCAACAACCTCTAGCTTTACATCTTTTCTCACTTCATCAGACAAACATAATTCGTTTAACAGCAATTTCCACCCTTGTTCCATTATTAATCCTCCTCTTTATATTATCATTGTACAACCACTAATAGATAGTCAATATCAACATGACTATCTATCTATTCAGAATTTATAACCTATCTATTAGAGCTATTAAATCAGCTGGCAAATGCTTAAATCTATCTCTGTCATAATCAACCTTCGCCCTTGAGCCATTAGCTCAAATAACTTGTTCTGTGAAATCAGCTTCTTACAAAGACTCAAGAAGTGCCTCTCTATCACACTTTTCATCTTGCTTACAATGTACTTGTTCAGTTTCATAGTTTAGCACACCTAAAAGTATGATGCCACAGCGTTTAACTGTCACAGGAATAGTGAGCGCTTCCCATAATTAGATTTTTTAAAAGTTCAAAGTTTGCCCTCAATTCTTCTTGCTTTGAATAATCTGCTTTTTTCAAGAAAATATGTTGAGTACTTAAAATTCAAGTTATTACAGTATAAAACCTGAAGCATTTCCCCTTGATAGAAAAACACTTTTTACTTCATTGAAATTAGATTCTTCATTATAATAGTTTATTTTCTAGTTGTTCTTATAGTTAAAGCCACTAGAATGATACTTATTATTTGTTTACTTTCTATATAGAATAGTTCTATTATATCTTTTTATGGATATCTTTCTTCTGTCAATTGATCGAAGCATCATAGCTATATTATATCCGCTTTTTTCCTATATTACTTTCTCTAATATCTTCACATATAAAAACCTCCTACTACTACAATTATTTTCATAGTAGTAGAAGGCTAAGTCAAAATCCGAAAGGATTTACAAAACAAACTTTTGAAACAATTCATTCAGTTATATCATCAAACAAATTTTATTCAGTTTACTTAACTACGACAATATAGAAAATAATATCTTATTGCACTCAACGTACTTTTACTCTCCATATTGAAATTCTTTCTGTAAGTGTATGAAAATGTAATTCATAATAACCCAATTCATGATGTAATTCCAGTCTAGCTACAGGTTTACCTATGCCTTTTCTAAATATCTTAATACTAAATTTATCAGGACTTTTTGATGTTGGACCCTCATAAGATATTAAATATTCATTCTTATAATCTCTAGCTCTTTTTAACCAAGGTTTCATGTATGCATATGCTTTCATAGCAACTTTAATACCATAACGTTTTGAATTCTCGTAAAGTTTCTTTATTGCTGTAGATATTGTTATTACTTGAGCCATCTTTTTACTATTTGGATCATATCCGGTAGGATCAGTATAAATCACAGGATTATTCATGGTATAAACATAATGATTTAAAGTTAAGGGCTCTTCTATATATCCAAAGAACTTATCCCTAGTCAAAAACCTACCCAAAGTAGAAGTATAATATCTAGCCTTCAGATAATACAAACCACTCTCAGGATCAAACTGATAGCTGCTATAGCGGAAAGGATTGGCATTTCTCAGGTACTCTCCATTGCCTGTGGTGACTGCTTCCGGCGTATTAGTCAGAAGCCCCCAGGCATCGTATTCGTAGTTTACTACTTTATTGCCTGTTTCATCCGCCAAGGCAACTACATTACCATGCACATCAAGGATGTAGAAGTAGGTC
>MGOS01000089.1:7622-9920 GCA_001797185.1 Clostridiales bacterium GWB2_37_7 | reverse complement strand
TGGATACAAATCTTGCTTCAGCTTATGTTGATTCCTTGAATACGTTGAAGGAGCAATTTGGTATAAAGGATGAAATAAGCTTATCACTGCTAACAAGATTTTCTGATATACTTAAGCTGGATACAGAAGAGCAGGATTTAGATTTTCTTTGGGGTATATTGTCCTCAGCTTTGGAACAAGCTGTTGGATCACTTTTGGAAATGAGAAGCCGCGAGGGCGAGAGACTTCGTAAGGACATGATTCAGAAACTGGATAGCATTAGGGTTACAGTTGATGAAATCAAAGCAAAAGCTCCAGATCTCATCGAAGTATATAAGAATAAGCTTTATGATAAAATAAGAGAATTGACAAAGGATGTTCAGCTTGATGAAAACAGACTTTTGACAGAGGTAGCTATTTTCGCTGACAAAGCAAGTATAGACGAAGAAATAGTGAGACTGAGCAGTCATATCGAAGAGTTCAAGAAGACCTTGAATATGAATATATCAATAGGTAAAAAATTAGACTTTATCGTGCAGGAAATGAATAGAGAAGTAAACACCATAGGTTCGAAGTCTTCAGACCTGGGAGTCGTAAACAACGTCATTGCAATAAAAACAGAAATAGAAAAAATCAGAGAACAGGTTCAAAATATTGAATAAATTTAGGAGGTCATAGGATGAGCATAAAATTAATAAACATTGGTTTTGGCAATATTGTTTCTGCCAATAGACTTGTGGCAATTGTTAGTCCGGAGTCAGCACCAATAAAGAGGATTATTCAAGAGGCAAGAGATAGAGGAATGTTAATTGATGCTACATATGGAAGAAGGACGAGAGCAGTTATCATCACAGATAGTGATCATGTCATTCTATCAGCTGTTCAGCCTGAAACTGTGGCACACAGGCTTACAGACAAGGAAGATACAAAGGAAATACCAGAAGAGGTATTGGAAGACTAGCATTGTGGAGGAACAAATGAGCGAGGGTTTACTTATTATAATATCCGGACCATCAGGTGCAGGCAAGGGTACTGTATGTAAGGAGCTTATATCGATGAAGCTGCCGGAGCTTGAGCTTTCAGTTTCTGCTACTACTAGAAAGCCGAGAATGGGAGAGATAGAGGGAATAAGCTATTTTTTTAAAACCAAAGAAGAATTTGTACAGATGATAAGTCAGAATGACTTTATTGAATATGCTCAGGTTTATGATAATTATTATGGTACGCCCAGGAGCTATGTACAAAATAAATTAGATAGCGGTAAGGATGTAATTTTAGAGATAGATATACAAGGTGCTATGCAGGTAAAGAAAAACAATCCTGAAGGAATTTTTGTATTTATTATGCCTCCATCCTTTGAGGAGCTAAAGCATAGAATAATAACCAGAGGTACAGAAACAAAAGAGGATATTCTAAAAAGGCTCCACGAAGCATATAGAGAGGTATGTTCATCAAGAAATTACGATTATATAATAACGAATGATGACGTGAGGATAGCTGCTGAAAAAGTAAGAAGTATAATTATAGCTGAAAAGTGCAAATTGCAGAGAACTAAGATTGATTACGATAGTTATAAGGAGGAATAATATGATATATCCTACTCTTAAAAATCTATTAGAAAAGGTAGACAGTAAATATACTCTTGTTGTTGCTGTATCCAAAAGAGCAAGACAAATAGTAGATGGTCAACCAAAGCTAACAAAAACAGCATCAAACAAGCCTGTTACAGTTGCAGTGAATGAAATTGCAGAGGGCAAGATAGGCTACGAAAGAAATTATACTAAAAATATAGAACAAATTGGTGAAAGTAATGTTCCGCAATAAGAGCGTTGTGCTGGGGGTCTGCGGAGGAATAGCAGCCTATAAGGCTTGCGAGTTAACCAGCAGATTGAAAAAACTAAACGTCAATGTAGATGTAATTATGACAAAGTCAGCAGTCGAATTTGTAACACCGCTGACTTTTCAATCATTGTCCCTAAATGAAGTTATTACCGATATGTTCGATAAGCCTAAATATTGGGAAATAGAGCACATCTCTTTGGCAAAAAAAGCAGATGTTATAGTTATCGCTCCTGCTACTGCAAATGTTATAGGTAAGCTTGCCAACGGCATAGCTGACGATATGCTGACGACTACCGTCATGGCTTCAAAAGCACAAAAACTCATCGCACCGGCTATGAATACCAATATGTATGAAAACGCAATCGTACAAAAGAATATAGAGACATTGAAGCTGCTGGGTTACTATTTCATAGAGCCGAGTGAAGGGCGATTGGCATGTGGTGATGTAGGCAAAGGAAAAATGGCTGACCCTGAGGT
>MGOS01000089.1:0-7613 GCA_001797185.1 Clostridiales bacterium GWB2_37_7 | reverse complement strand
AAGGATAAAGGAACTGCTGCTACCCCGAAGGGATTTAGAGAATAAGACTGTTCTGGTAACAGCTGGACCTACAAGAGAAGCCCTTGACCCTGTAAGATATATAACAAACCACTCAACGGGAAAAATGGGTTTTGCTATAGCTGACAAGGCAGCTCAAAGAGGTGCCAAGGTTTATTTGGTATCAGGACCCTCTAGCTTATCTACACCTGCAGGGGTTGACAGAGTAGATGTTGAGTCAGCTTTGGACATGCATGGAGCGGTCATGAAGCTTATGGAACAAGCGGATATAATTATTAAGAGTGCTGCTGTAGCTGACTATAGACCCGCAGAAATTAGCAGCGAGAAAATCAAAAAGTCAGGAGAAGATTTGGTCATCAGACTTCAGAAGAATCCTGACATTCTACAGGAGCTTGGCAAAGTCAAAGGAGATCGCGTGCTTATTGGTTTTGCTATGGAGACTCAGAATCTTATCGAAAACGCCAAAGCAAAGGTGGAAAAGAAAAATCTGGACTTTATAGTTGCCAATGACCTTAAAACTGAAGGTGCAGGCTTTGCTGGTGATACCAATGTGGTTAAGATTATAGATAAGCAAGGCAATATAGAAGAGATTCATCTTATGAAAAAGAGTGAATTGGCGGATATAATATTGGATAAAGCAATGAGCGTATGCAAATAAGATGACTTAAGTGTCATCTTGAAGTAGGGACAGGTTTCCATGCCTGCTCTTTATATAGTTCAGATTTGATTGAAATAGTCAGCAAAGCAATAAAATAATGAATTGTCAGGGGTGTAGGATAAGTTTTGATTGTCCTACACCTTTTCGCCATCTTATGCTATAATCATAGCAGTAGAAAGAGGAAGGAGGCTGTTGCAATGCCGCAAAGATACGCAGAAGTTATAATCAACAACAAGTCAAAAGCAACGGACAAGTTATTTCATTATGCAGTACCAGACAGCCTTATTGACAATATACAACCTGGCTGTAGAGTTATCGTACCCTTTGGGGTATCCAACAAGCATATGGAAGCCTATGTAATGGGTTTAACAGATCATGTTGACATTCCAATTAAACGCATCAAGCAAATAAGCAGCCTAATTGACGATTACCCCCTTATACCAAGCAGAATGTTAAAGCTGGTTGAGTGGATGAAGGAAAAATACATATGTTTTTATATAGATGCTATTCAGGCAGTAATTCCTACTCCTATAAGAACCAAATCCACCAGTATTATTGAGCTGATAGAGGAAAACTATGAAGAAAAAAAGCTGAAGCTCGTAAAAAGCGAAATAATGCTGGACATATTGGAATACATAGAAGCAAATGACGGTACTGCAAGTATTGCAGAGCTTAAGTCTTATTTCAGTGAACTAAAGCTGGAATATTTTTTGAAAAAGTTGTCTGATATCAATTTAATTGTTAAGAAGCAAGTGATAAAAAGCAAGTTAGGCAAGAAAATTGATAAATTGCTGTATGTAAACATGAATATCAATGCAGAATTAAGCAAAAATGCAGCAAAGCAAAAGGAATTGCTTGATTATATAAGAAACAACCCGGGCGTGACTGCAATGAAGCTGAAATCAGTTTACAAGGGCTGTGATTCCTCCATAAAAACCTTAATAAACAAGGATTATATTAATGTTATAGAAAAAGAAGAATACCGTTATGGAGAGCAGCGCATATATGAAGACAAGCAGTTTGTACATACAAGCCTGCAGATACAAGCTATAGAACAGATAGAGAATAATTTTGCGAAGAAAAAGAATGTGCTGCTGCATGGGGTAACCGGCAGTGGTAAAACGGAGGTTTATCTTGACCTCATAGAAAAACATATAGCCATGGATAAGGACTGCATCATACTTGTACCTGAAATTTCTTTGACGCCACAGATGATAACTCGCTTTAAGGGTAGACTGGGAGACAAGGTGGCAGTTTTGCATAGTGGATTGAATGAGGGCGAAAAATATGATGAATGGAGAAAAATCAAGACAGGTGAGGTAAAAGCTGTAGTAGGCGCAAGATCTGCAATATTTGCACCTTTTGCCAATCTGGGTATAATAATAATAGATGAAGAGCATGAGACTACATACAAGTCTGATATAAAACCAAAATACATAACAAGAGAAGTAGCAGAAAAACGCTGTCAATTGGAAGGCGCATGTCTTATCATGGGCTCTGCAACACCATCCATAGAAAGCTATTTTAGAGCACAATCCGGTGAATTGGGATTGGTTGAACTACCTGATAGAATTAATGGCAGAGAAATGCCTGAGGTTTTTGTAGTTGATATGCGAGAAGAACTGAAACAGGGTAACAAAACTATTTTCAGTCAGCTGCTGACAGAGGAAATACTCACAACATTGAAGGAAAGCAATCAATTAATACTTTTTCTTAACAGAAGGGGACATTCCACCTTTGTATCCTGCAGAGAATGCGGCTTGGTCATGAAATGCCCCAGATGCAATATTTCATTGACCTATCATATAAATGAAGATAGCTTAAGCTGTCACTACTGCGGTGCTACGAAATTGAATCCAAAGCTTTGCCCTAAATGCGGCAGCAAGTATATAAAGTATTTTGGAGTAGGTACCCAGAAGCTTGAAAAGGAATTTCAAAAGAAATTCAGTATTAAAAACACCTTGCGCATGGATGCAGATACCACAAGGTTCAAAAATTCTCATCAAGCAATACTGGATATCTTTAGAAGCGGCAAATCCAAAGTGCTGCTTGGCACTCAAATGATATCTAAGGGCTTGGATTTCCCTGATGTAACCTTGGTTGGCGTAATTACAGCGGATACCAGCATTAATCTGCCGGATTTTCGATCTGCAGAAAAAACGTTTCAAATGATTGCACAGGTGGCAGGCAGGTCAGGTAGAGGCAGCAAGGAGGGTAAGGTTATTGTACAAACCTATACTCCGGAACACTACAGTATTAAATTTGCCCAAGTCCATGATTATATCGGTTTTTACAAGGAAGAAATAAAGCTTAGACGAGAGCTTGCATATCCACCTTTTTCACATTTGGCAAATATAATAATAAGCGGTTTTGATGAACGCAGAGTGATAAAGGAAGCCAATGAGATTGGTGTATATCTTGATCTTGAAATTAAAAGGTATAAGGCTGTTGAAAAACTTGGACCGTCAACAGCACCCCTATCAAAAATTAAAAGTAAATATCGATGGCAAATCATACTCAAGGGCAGCAGTGAGATTGAGCTTCGTGAACTGCTGGAAAGGCTTGCCTTGTCAAAGTTTACTGATATTGAAGGCATAAGCTTAAGCATTGATATGAACCCCAATAATATGCTCTAAAAAATTTCAAATAACATATAACATCGAATATTGATGTATAATATATAAAGAAATGAAATAAGTGAGGAGAGGCTGAAATGGCAATAAGAATGATTAGAAAAGATGAAGATGAAATTTTAAGAAAGATTTCTAAGAAGGTTGAAGTGATAGATGACAGGATATTAACACTATTGGATGATATGAAGGACACAATGCATGAAGCAGAAGGCGTAGGACTTGCTGCACCACAGGTTGGAGTGCTTCGCAGAGTAGCAGTAGTAGATGTTGGCGAAGGACTTATTGAGCTTATCAATCCGGTGATCGTTTTTGAAGGCGGAGAAGATATTGACGAAGAAGGCTGCTTAAGTTTACCGGGTGTAAACGGAGCCGTACGTCGTCCAAAGAAGGTTATAGTTAGAGCGCAGGATAGACACGGCAAGACCTTTGAAATAACAGGCACTGATTTGCTTGCAAGGGCATTTTGTCATGAAATAGATCACCTAAATGGTATTTTATTCACTGATAAAGTGATACCTGATTACAAGCTAGACAAAAAATAAGTGCAACTTTGAAAGGGTGAACAAAGGATGAGGATAGTTTTTATGGGCACACCGGATTTTGCAGTGCCATGCTTGAGAGCTTTGATAGATAATAAACATGAAGTAGTTGGCGTAGTAACACAGCCGGATCGAGCAAAGGGTAGAGGAAACAAACTGGCACCGCCACCGGTTAAGGTATTGGCAGAACAATATGGTATACCTGTATTTCAGCCTGAAAAGGTGAAAACGCCGGAATTTGTTGAAAAGCTCAGAGCACTGGCACCTGAAGTCATTGTGGTTGTCGCTTTTGGACAGATATTGTCTCAGGAAATATTGGACATACCTCCCAAGGGCTGTATCAATGTACATGGTTCTTTGCTTCCAAAATATAGAGGCGCGGGACCAATACAATGGAGTATAATCAATGGTGACAAGACTACCGGAGTTACAACGATGGTTATGGACAAAGGCTTGGATACAGGTGACATGATCCAAAAGAGAGAGTTTGAGATATTGGAGAAGGAAACAGCCCAAGATCTCCATGACAAAATGTCAGCTATCGGTGCAGAGGTGATGATAGAGACATTGAAGCTTATTGAACAAGGTATAGCACCTAGAACTCCTCAAAATCATGAGATGCATACCTATGCACCTATGCTGGATAAGACTACAGGTAAAATCGATTGGTCAAGATCAGCTAGGGACATTTATAATCTTATCAGAGGAACTTATCCATGGCCCGGAGCATACAGCTCCTACATGAATTCGGTGTAATCAATGAAATAGGCAAGGATTATTTATTGATTAGCTGTGGTCAAGGCGTTATAAAGATAACTGAGCTTCAGTTTGAAAACGAAAAAAGAATGAGTGTAGAAGCTTATTTAAGGGGACACAATATAGATGTAGATACAAAACTTGTGTAGGAGGGTTTTGACAAAATGTTTGGATATGGATGGGGTTTAGACCCTACATTTATTATATTAATACCGGCGATTTTATTTGCAGCATATGCACAAAGTAAAATAAATTCAACCTTTAATACTTATTTAAGAGTAAGAAACAGCAATGGTTATACCGGTTTTCAAGTAGCACGTACAATATTAGACAATCACGGATTGCAGAACATACCAATAGAGCTGATAAATGGTCATTTGACGGATCACTACGATCCTAGAAAAAGAATTTTAAGATTATCCGATGCTGTTTATAACGGCAATTCACTGGCTTCTGTCGGTGTAGCGGCTCATGAATGCGGCCATGCAGTACAGCATCAAGAAGATTATGCACCTTTGACAATTAGAAATACAATAGCACCTGTGGCTTCCATTGGATCACAGCTTTCTTGGGTTTTGGTGCTGGCAGGATTATTTTTTGGCTGGTTGCAGCTTTTAGATATAGGTATTTTATTTTTTACAGTAGCGGTTTTGTTTCAACTGATTACATTACCTGTTGAATTTAATGCCAGCAGTAGAGCGATCGCAATGCTTACTGAGTATAATTTGGTGCCCGTCAATGAGGTAGGCCCTGCAAAAAAAGTGTTAGACGCTGCTGCCCTAACTTATTTGGCTGCAACCATAGTTGCTGTGATGCAGTTGGTCAGACTATTGCTCTTAAGAGGAAGAAGAGATTAAAGTAATGAATAGCCATAGAAGGAATGCACAGCAATGTCTTGCATTCCTTTGATATTATATAAAATATATATTTTAAATACATGGAGTGTACATATGAATAGAATCGTAAATGCAAGAGAAGCAGCTATTGTTGTTATTAACAAGGTGCTGAGAGAAAAAGCTTATTCCAATATTGCTTTGAAGCAATTATTGGAACAAAGTAGTTTAAGCAGGGTAGACAAGGCTTTGGTGACAGAAATAGTGAACGGTACCCTGAAGAATTTGATTAAATTGGACTACATTGCAAGTCAGTTTGTAAAGATGAATAAAAAGCTGGATAATCATATAGAGGATATATTGAGAACAGGCATATATCAAATTATGTATTTGAATAGAATACCTGATTCTGCTGTATGTAATGAAAGCTCCAATTTAGCTCGGAAATATTCTAATGAAGGAGCTGTTAAATTTGTCAACGGAGTACTTCGTAATGTTAGCCGCAGCAAGGAAAACATACAATTTCCGGATAAAAACAAGCAGCCTGTATTATACCTATCCGTTGTGGACTCTCACCCTGAGTGGATTGTAGAAAAGTGGCTGAGTGACTTTGGTTTTGAATTTACTGAGCAGCTGTTAAATGCAAATAACCAAGTTCCCTCCTTTACAATTAGAGTGAATCAACTAAAAACAAATAAAGAAAAGCTGGCTAAAATACTGGAGCAAGAGGGCATAGAATACTGCGATGGCATATACAATAAAGAAGCATTGTATATAAAAGGCACCTCGGCTATAGAAAGCAAGCCATCCTTTCAACAGGGATACTATCAAATTCAAGATGAAAGCTCTATGCTGGCAGGTCATGTGCTAAATCCAGAGCCAGGAGACCTTATCATAGATATTTGCAGTGCACCGGGTGGTAAAGCGACTCATGCTGCAGAGCTTATGGACAACAAAGGCAAAATTATAGCCAGAGATGTCTTTGAGCACAAGCTGCAGCTTATACAACAAAGCTGCAAGAGGCTGGGTATAACTATAGTCGAAACAGAGATATTTAATGCGAAAGAATTAGACTATAAATTGGTAGGTAAAGCTGATAAAGTGTTACTTGATGCGCCATGCAGCGGATTAGGTGTATTGCGTCGAAAGCCGGATTTGAAATGGAAGAAAGCACCGGATAACTTTGAGGAGCTTGCGAGGCTGCAGCAGCAGATAATAAGCAAGGCAGCAGAATATGTAAAGCCTCAGGGGGTTTTGCTTTATAGCACCTGCACAATCAACAAAAGTGAGAATATAAATGTTGTTGAAGCTTTTCTAAAAAGCAGGGAGGACTTTTATTTGGAGGATATATCGCAGCTTTTGCCTAAACATCTGGAATCAAGTACAAAAGATAAGGGCTATGTTGAAATTTATCCCAACATACATGGTATAGATGGATTTTTTATAGCAAGGCTAAGAAGAAGGTAGGAAAGAACATGGAGAAAAAGAAGAACATAAAAGATTTTACATTAGAAGATTTAGAAAAATATATGGTGCAGAAAAAGCTGCCGAAATTTCGCGCAGCACAGATATTTGAGTGGATATACAAAGATGTGGATAGCTTTGATCAAATGACGAATCTTTCTAAGGATTTAATAAGTAAGCTGACACAGGAATTTTATATAGGGCGGGCAGAGATTGAGGTTTTGCTTGTATCAAAAGAAGATAAAACCCGAAAGTATCTTCTGAAGCTTGAGGATGGCAATGCTGTTGAGTGTGTACTGATGGAGTATAGCTATGGTAAGACAATATGCATATCAACACAGGTAGGCTGCCGCATGAATTGTTCATTTTGTGCATCTGCGCTTGGTGGACTTACCAGGCATATGACCAGCGGTGAGATGATGGAGGAGATGATGGCTGTAAGCCGTGATATTGGAGAAAGAATATCCAATATCGTTCTTATGGGCACCGGGGAACCCTTTGATAATTACGAAGAGGTTATAAAATTTCTTAGAACTGTTAATAATCAAAAAGGCATGAATGTAGGGCAAAGACATATTACCATATCGACTTCCGGATTGGTGCCAAAAATACTTGAGTTTGCCGAAGAGGACCTTCAGTGCAACCTGGCAATATCTCTTCATGCAGCAGACAACCCAACTAGAAATACCTTGATGCCTATCAACAAAAAATA
>MGOS01000088.1:14016-16334 GCA_001797185.1 Clostridiales bacterium GWB2_37_7 | reverse complement strand
TATTCTGAAGCATTTGTCATCATCCTTAATCTTGAACGCTTCAATCAATGCTTTGTGCACACATTCAACAATACCATGCTTCTCAATTGCGGTTCTTCCTTCAATAATGTTAATCTTAACCAGTGGCATGATTATTCCTCCTCTGATAGATTCTTGATACATCTCTCTGCTACAAAATTAATCCTCGATTAAAGTAAAAATGCATGTACTTGTGACCTTAACTAAAAATTATTAACTTACAGTCATCAATTATCGCCATTGTATATTATACTTGGACGACCTTATCTGTTACGCACACGATGTGCGTAACCCTACGTCTGATTTCAGATAACGTCTCGCACTCACGACGCCACTGAGTCGAACCTCAGAGTCTTACTCCCTGACGGAGCTTCGCTCCAGGTGAAGGGGTGTAACAATGCACCAAAAGCTATTAATTCTTGATCAGATTAATAATCTTCTGCTATCTTACTGTTTGTCCTTGAACAACGTGAGTGCATTGTTAAGTGATGTTTGGCGCCCAAGCTTCATAGATTAGCATGGACGTCAATCACTCTAGCAATTACTTTATGTCGCTATTTAAGAATTATGCGCAATAGTTACACTACAAATTGGAATTTGTTAGTTTCATATAACGCTCATAATCCTACTTTAGCAGCTTTTTTTAATGCTTTTACATATTGATTCTTTACACCGCTCTCTTCCTCGTGGTTGCAAATCTCAGTCAATCTATCAAACAACTCGCCGTTGGCATATTGAGGAATGACGATGATTTTAGCGAGAGCATAAGCACTGCTCCAGCGAACAACAGTTCCTGGGTCTTTACTGTTTAATAACAATTTTTCAATTGCTTTTTCTAAATCATTAGGAAACTTGTGAGCAATATTGCCCACGATTCTTGATGCCTCTCTTTTAATTCTGTTGCTTACGGATAAAATGTTTTCAACAGCCAAATGCTGCCACTCGATGTCAGCTATATGGGCATCAGAATTTGTTACAGCTTCCATCGCTTCGAAAATAATGGCCGACTTTTTCTCATCAATTTCATTAAGCAAACCTTTTATTTCTTTTATTCCAATGTTCTTTTCTTTTAGGGATTTGATAATAATTCCCCTTTTTTCAATGGCTTTTATGGATTTATCATTGAGCATGATTAAAGTATCCATATTATCTATCATCATCCTTTCGAATATAACCCGCCGCATGGACCACATAACAAATTTCTATTTATCGGTATGATAAGCAATTGTTAGTCCGTAATTTTTTACTGTTTATCATAATTCTACATATGTACTGCAAACTTAGTGCTTCATTAGCCTTGCCCCAGCAATAACCGGGCAGGATGCCCGGCCTTCGCCAAATTTCACATAACGTTCCGCACTTACGACGCCTCTGAATCGGACCTCAAAGCCCTTCTCTTTGGCAGCGCCTGTCGCCGGCGAAGGGGTGTACTATCATGCACAAGCTAATATCACTAAACATATCTTTCTATTAGTAACTAACCTTGTACTGTTTATTTGATCTTATCTCCAATTATAGTAATGCTAATGTTTTTTCCTACTTTATCGCTATTTGTATATGCCATAGTAAGCATAGCATTACCCTCTTTGCTTTTAAGGTTATAGCCGTATATCTTATCAACATTATGGTCTGAAAGAGGTTGTTCTGACTCTGTCACAGTCCAAATATCTTTGTCTATGTTCTTCTCAAAGAAACTTTTGACCTTCTCGACATCCCCCTTAAAAGACATATCGCTGTACATCACTGAGACTTTATTGTCAAACTCCTTACCCAACATCATCTCTGTTCCTGGGTATATAGGTATACCGGGGAACTCACTCAAATAACTGACTTCGGAACATCCACTAAAAAGTAGTACCATGATAAGACACAGAAAAATAACCTTTTTCATTTCAATTCCTCCAATATTGATATTATTAATCAATTTATTAACGAACTTTCTACTGTGTAATCAATGCGTGTGATTACGGATAACGTCCCGCACTCACGACGCCTCTGAACCGGACCACAAAGTCCTGCTCCCTGGAAGCTTTAGCTGGTGAAGGGATGTGCTATCTTGTAGAAATTATAATTCACCACGAGCAACGGGAGTGCATTGTTATATGCAGTATGTAAGCTTATACTCAGATGATATAAATATAGTAAACCCTATATAGCTTCATTTTACTTTAAAAACAGTTAGTTCTTGTAAAACAAAAATACCATACCTATTAGCAAGAACGATCCACCAAAAAACCAAGTTGGTATCCCCCAAACTTTATTTTTTTCCTTTCTTATGTAAGTGTAATATAGCGAGAAAA
>MGOS01000088.1:10615-13980 GCA_001797185.1 Clostridiales bacterium GWB2_37_7 | reverse complement strand
GCAAACACGAAAATCCATGCTCCCAAAAGGCAATTTCTCAATATTGCTGGTCCTCTGCCAGAAGAAACAAATGAATTATCTCCTTTCACCTTTTCACCTCCCTTTACAATTTCTGTAAGTAAAATTACATACTACTTGTTATGTTTATTGTTCAATTCAATTAATAATAACAAAAAAGTATTTAATCAATACTTTTTTGCAATCGTACTGATGAAGTCATATGGAATTAATTCATAATTATTCAGACTTACACACCTAGCCATATTGCAGATAACCTCTTGCACTCACGACGCCTCTGAGCCAGACCACGAAGACCTTCTTCTTGGCAGCGCTTGTCGTCGGCGTAGGGGTGTGCTATGTTTGTGGCAACTAATAATTTACCACAATCGACGTGAGTGCATTGTTCGTATACTTGGTTCATAACCAGCTTTATCTGGGTATGAACTTTTTTCTATTTTTAGTATGCTTATATCAAATATACTGGGTGAAAAACGTGTGCATTGTTGGGACTTGATCTCGCCGGATAAACTGTTTTAGCCTTGCTGCTGCTCATACCCCGATTGAGCTGGTTGTGCTACTAGCACGCATCACCCTACGAACCTGTGGAGGGCAGTGGACACTACCACCCAGTAACAAGGAGGTAATTTATGAACAATTCAACCCTATGTATCGATGTATCCAAATCAAACAGTGTTGCTACAGGCTTCTTATCCTACAATAAACCTTATTCCAAAACCTTCTCATTCCCACATACTCCAGATAGTATGCACGACGCCATTGAATTTGTTAGAAGGCTTCATAAGGAATCAGGATGCAAACCTGATATTGTCTTAGAAGCCACAGGAAACTACTACAAGGCTATTACCCAATACTTCTATGATCTTAGTTATTCTGTTTTTGTTCTTAATCCTTTACAAACTAGTTCTGAGAAACGTAAATCCATTAGGAAGGTTAAAACTGATCCTGTTGATACTTATCGTATCGCCCAGGTCTATTACACTAAGAATCTTAATCCCTATGTGGAGAGATGCTGCAATGTAGAAGAACTGCGTAGTCTTTGTCGTCAGTGGGATGCTTTTAATGAGTTGCATTCTGAAACTCAGCTTAAGTTTAGAAGTCTTCTGATACTTGTCTTTCCAAAGTATGATACTGTATTTGACCATGTATGTGGCACAACTTCTTTGAAGCTTATTTCATCTTTCCCTTCTCCTGCAGCTGTTCTTTCAGCTAATAGAGAAGAGCTGTTTAATATTATTAAATTATCTAAACACTCCGATGCTTGGTGTGAGGAAAAGCTTCTAAAGCTTTATGCTGCTGCAAGAGAAAGCTTGTCATATGACGTGCCCCAACAGTCCAATACACGAGTTTTACAAAGCTATGTTAAAACCTTGCTTACCTAAAAGGATATTCAGGCTGAAATACGGGCTCTTATCAATGAACAAACCAAGCTTTCTCCTGACTACAATCTCCTGCTATCCATACCCGGTGTAGGAGAAGTAACAGCAGCCACCATCCTCGGAGAGATTGGTGACATAGTGAATTTTGAATCTCCAAAGCAACTAATTGCATATGCTGGCTTAGACCCCTCTGTCTACCAATCTGGCAGCTTCAGGGCAAAAAACACTAAGATATCCAAGAGAGGCTCTCACTATCTTAGAAAAGCGCTATTTCAAGCAGCTTCAGCGGCAGTCAGGAAGCGTCCTAATGGGCCATGCAACAGTTTGCTTTATGATTATTATACCAGTAAATTAGAATCAGGTAAGCCCTATAAAGTAGCTTTAGTAGCCACCTGCAGCAAGTTATTACGTATTGTTCATGGTATTTTAAGCTCAAAGACAGTGTTTAGAGCAGATTAAGCCTGGTAGTAACTATTTTTAAAAGTCTGTTTCTCGACAGGCTAGCTTTGCTATTGTCTTTTTTACTATAGAAAATATTTTTTATTAAAGTACTTGACTGCGATTAGCTGGTTTATCCGATGTCATACGCCCCCAGAGCCATACTGAATAATACATTAGCAGATAGTTCTATTCATATATAGCCTAGCTTTCTCTAACCTTAAAACTCATGCAGTCAATATCAAAGTAGACGTTCTTATCCTTTCGCCACATATTCAAATACCTCTCATATTCAGGTATAGTTCTTTTCATCCAAGCAGAGTTAATCTTGTTAAGTGAGTATAACGCACGTTCGAATGCAACCTTTCGAGTATCTGAGTCTAAATCGTTATCATCACGATCAAGATTGAGGTTAGTAACTCTATGCTTAACTTCAAAGTCAAATCCCATCCAGAGGCAAAGTTTCTCAAAAAGAGTGTATTTAAGTTCTTCCAAGTTCCTAGTTGAATAGTGATAAGTCTCTTCAGCTCTATCATAGGAGAATAAAACAAATCCTTTTTTCTCACTGTAATCGAAGCATATTTCCCCACAATCTAAATGTCGACCTAGAAAACAATCAAAAGTGATATTGTTTTTATCTGCTAATTGATTGAGTTCATTGAAAATCTCCTCACGCGTTCCCATTCAAAACACCTTCAATAGTTTATTTTCATCATTAAAGTAATTTTCTTGGAATACTACCTATGCGTATGATTTCGGATAACGTTCCGCACTCCCGACGCCCCTGAACCGGACCACAGAGTCTCACTCCTTGGCGGTGCTTGCCACCCGGTGAAGGGGTGTCCTTACGCTCCACAAACAGATAATCCACTGCGAGCAACGTGAGTGCATTGTTAGCTGAAGTGTCGTAGATACCTGTTTATTGGATGTCATTGAAAATAACATCTATATATTATTGAAATCATATTTTAGGGTATTAACCACATACGCTAACCAAGCATCCTGCGGATTCACGATTTGGGGAAGCTTGATAATCGGTGCCCAAAATAGTCTGAAATTATGGTTATCAGAGAAATGTACCCAGCTATTCTGCTCATTGCTATCACTTATTAGATGAAAAAAGTGTCTTTCTTGTTTTTGAGATAAACATTCACGGGGAACCCACCCCATAATCTTGTATGTTATGTAACTTGGATTCGGATACTTATCTTCTTCCTCATAAGATACTTGAACAAAACCATTCTCTGCTTTTTTACAGTCATCAACCCAGATTCCTCTTCTAAACTCAGCCCAGTCAAAACTTGTTATATCCAGCCTTGAATAGACCTTTGTCTTTCTTATTAAAGCGAATTTGCTTTCAGGCAAATTCTTCTCTATATAGCCAATATGCTTTTTTATCTTAAGACCACTTATACCAGTTTCTTCCCACGCTTCTCTTAATGCAGCTTCAGAAAATGATTCTCCAACCTCAAATGTGCCTGCTGGTATTTGAATTCCCGCATTTGAGTGCTCAAATAGTAAGAGCTCAAT
>MGOS01000088.1:7411-10580 GCA_001797185.1 Clostridiales bacterium GWB2_37_7 | reverse complement strand
GACATTTCAGCTAACGTCTCGCACTCACGACGCCTCTGAACCGAACCTCAGAGCATTGCTCACTGGCTGCTTCAGCTGGCGAAGGGATGTGGCGTTAGCCTACGTGAGTGCATTGTTAAACGATGGGCCGAGCCCTGCAAAGACTTGCCCTAACTTCATATTTTATTCTCATTCATCTCTATATCATAACTAATATAAGATTCATGAAATAATTACCATCTTAATATCAACGGTAACTCAGGTCTGAAATCCTTACCCTGTTTTGAAGTTGCACCATCATATTCTAATTCAATAAAATGTTCTAGTCCATTAACAATTGAAATAATCCCTGACTGACTAAGTATACGCCCCGCATCTGATAAAGCATCGTCTTGATTTATATGTAGTTTTACAGATGTCACCTCTCTCAAAGGTATCTTATGGTTCATTGGTTGTCTTTTCTCTAAAGGAACCATATCCGGCCTTCTTGCAAATGAAAGATAGAAGTACATAGGTTCCTTTAATGGTGTGTTATCTGCCACCTGCATTTTAAGAAAGTTCGGAAGATAGACTGGGTGGTAGTCCCACACTGGAAAAGGAACACCTTCATCTTGTCCAATTGTAGGTCTGAAAGCAATCCCAAAGGGAGAAATTTCACTCGTTCTTTGGAGACATCTCTCAAATAATCTCATTGGTTTAGTAAGTTCATTCTGTACTTCTTCAGTATTCTCTACCCACAGTAACTCCAACATCATATTGTGAAAGTAAAATCTTCTACTCGCAGTTCCCTGACCTGGATGAGTATTTGAAGAACCTTCTTCTATACCAAACTCCTTCAGTAAGTCTCCCGCAGGAGCCCTAAACTCTGTACATATATAAATATGATCCACTTCCATTTGAATTCCTCCTATCTTCCTATGTCATACTGCTCGGCTTTTCGTATAACGTTCCGCACTCACGACGCCACTGAACCGGACCCTCAGAGCCCTACTCCTTGACGGAGCTCCGCTCCCGGTAAAGGGGTGTAATAATTCAGCACAAACTTCTATACATTATTTGGATTATTAATCCGCTAGCTTATTATAGATTGTCCACAAACAACTGAGTGCATTGTTATACGATGGCCTCAGCCTCCAGAGACAAGAGCAGCATGGATGCTGCGACTTTTCAAAAGCCCCTACTAACCAATGTAATTATGTCCAGTTAATATAGTAGTAACTATATCCTTTGCCCACTTACCAAACTCCTCAAAATATCCTTTTTCATCAATTTCTTCTACCATCTTTAGTCTATCATAATCCACGTAATGCTTTGCAGAGCTTATCTTCCCTTCTTCAATCTCCAAAATCATATATTGTGCTTTTGGATCCCCATTAAATGGCATTCCTACAGAACTTGGACATATAAATCTCTTCCCACGAAACTCTTCATCCATAAACAAGTGATAATGTCCAAAGATACAGACATCACTATTCATGACGTTTGCAATCTCACCAAGTCCACTCCAATTTGGAATGTTGTTTTCCCTCCTGATGTTATCAATCATCGTAAATACCTCTATATTAGAAGGATTATGACATATAAATATTGAGATTCCTTGTTCTTCTATTAGGACTTCTCTAGGAAGTGATTTTATAAACTCCACTCTCTTGCTGCCTAACTGACTGTAAATAAATTTATTTATTGGATAAATCCACTCAACATTTTCTTCAATAGATGCTATCATGTCATCAATATTACCTGAAATAATAACATGCTTTTGATTATCCATATTGTATTTCATTAATAGATCAATAGTTTCATTTGACCCAGAACTACCAAAGATATAATCGCCTAGAAAGATAATCTTTTCTACTTGTCTATAGCTTATATCCTTTAGTACTGCTTCAAATGCGATGTGGTTACTATGTATATCAGCTACTACTGCAATCTTCATATACTTCTCCTATTCTTCATAGTACTCATCAACTTTAAACCGAACTCCAAGAAATATGCTAGGAAAAGGTGCAACACGGATGGGCACTCAGCTGAGGCTTTCGTATAACGTCTCGCACTCACGACGCCCCTGAACCGGATCTCGAAGCCCTACCCCTTGGCGGTGCTTGTCACCCGGTGAAGAGGTGTAACAATGCACCACAAACTATTAATTCTTGTTTGGTATATTAACTCTCTTCTGACTTAGAGATTGTCCACGAATTACGGGAGTGCATTGTTACACG
This sequence comes from Clostridiales bacterium GWB2_37_7, assembly GCA_001797185.1. GTDB lineage: Bacteria > Bacillota > Clostridia > Lutisporales > Lutisporaceae > GWB2-37-7. The sequence goes on along the minus strand of MGOS01000088.1, from coordinate 8,382 downwards.
AAGTTTTCAAACATGAACTATGAAAATCCCATAAATATCAAATTATAGTTAATTATAGCATACATTAATAACCTATCATTAATAACAATAAGAAATTCCACAATATGTATGCTCGTCCGACAATTTATGATATAATACTGTTATGTGTTTGTGGGAGGAAATTCATTTGGATAAAATAATAAAAGTTGGAGTATATCAGGAAAAGTTTAATACACTTTTGCAAATATCTTTGCCGGTATCTGATATTTGTATATATCCTGGGGTAGAAAAACATATAAGTAAAAGACACTCTGACTATTTGCAATATATTGATAAAATATCAGATATAATATCCAATCCAGACTATATTGGAAAGCATCCATCAATTGAAAATAGTGTTGAGTTGATAAAAGTTTTTGATGAAAATATATTAGTATCTGTTAACCTTGATGAAAAAAATGGATATTTATATGTTTCTAGTTTATATGACGTAAAACAGGGTAAAATAGAAAGAAGGTTAAATAGTGGACGACTTATTAAATTTGAATAATTTAAATTTAATTTGACATATACAAAATGCAAAAGTATAATTAAATTAAAGATAACATAAGTTAATAAAGGATTGTTGAGGATCGGAAATGGTTCCCGACACGCTATCTCTGATAGTTAACAGGTATGCTGGATACACCGCCCAGCCAACAATCCATTTATATTTTGAAGGTCTCTGATTAATTTCAGAGACCTTTTCTCATAAAAAACAAGAAATTAATTTTACCCATAGCGTACATATTCAGAAATTAAACGATATTGAGAATTGAAAATTTCGGGTGACGTTCCGCACTCACGACGCCTTTGAACCGGACCTCGAAGCCCTACCCCTTGGCGGTGCTTGTCACCCGGTGAAGGGGTGTGCTATGTTTGTAGAAATTGATAATTCACTACGAACAACGTGAGTGCATTGTTATAAGATGTGTGGTGACCCTAGATTCAGA
>MGOS01000088.1:6911-7396 GCA_001797185.1 Clostridiales bacterium GWB2_37_7 | reverse complement strand
TACTTTTTCTTCTTCAATTTTGTATATCACTCGTAAACTGCCAACCCTATATCTATGCAACCCGTTTAACTCGCCATGTAATCTCTTAACATTTATTCCACTTTGTGGACTAATCTTCAAATCTTCAAAACACTCATTCAGCAATCTCTTGGTTTTATCATTGCTTTTCTGATAATATTTCACTGACTCCTTAGTTAAAACAACCTTATACATTTTCTATCACATCCGCTAATTCTACTAATTCTTCATTCTCAATCTGAGCAAGTCCTTTCTGAATAGAATCTACTAGTTTCTTATCAGATAGTATTTCATTTGTTGCTTCAACTTCCTCTTTGATCTTTAAATATTCAAGAAAATCTACAACTTCAACTATTTTCTTTTCTGATATATTATCAATAATCTCATGAGCTTTTACCCTTAATGAAGACATTTAAAAACCTCCAATCAATTTCAAAATATATACATATTTTAATTATATACCAAAA
>MGOS01000088.1:0-6897 GCA_001797185.1 Clostridiales bacterium GWB2_37_7 | reverse complement strand
TAATCCCGACAAGGATGTCGGGTAACTCACCACATGTCATATAACGTCTCACACTCACGACGCCTCTGAATCGGACCACAGTGCCCTTCTTCTTGGTGGTGCTTGCACCCAGTGAAGAGGTGTAACAATGCACCACAAGCTTCCACATCTATCTTCTATCATTATCCTCATATGAAATAATAGTTCCTCCACGAACAACGGGAGTGCATTGTTATACGCAGTACCTATGATGGATTAATATCTCGTTCTAATGCATTTTCAATCTTCATTAATGCATTCTCTAGGCAGAATATTTCTGGTTTCGAGTTGTCATCTCGTCCTATTTTCTTGGACATCTTGTTTATCTTCTTTCTAAGCCTTTTCCACCAAATCTCTGTAGACTCATGTGCGGGTGAACCAATTATCCTGAAGTAATTGCCAATCCACTCAAAGGAAGATAATCCGATTTTATTCGGATTATCTGTACGATTATTTAACCAGATAATTCCGACATGTCCTGGTCCAAAGTATGGGTCACATTTATTACCACCTGTTTGTTTCTCTTCCCACCCCTCGAATGGATGAGTAACAATTTGATTATTTTCCTCTCCTTCATTTAGTAATGCTAGCTTTACTAGCAATGGTAGAGGTCCACTTGGAATATGCCATATACAATATCTTTCTAAATCATAGTTATATAACTTTTCTACTGCTATCCATTTTCTTCGCTTATTAAACCCGTTTTGTATAATAAATGCAACTTCCGGATCATTATTTAATAATTCTATAACTGTAACAAGATCCTCTTTATCTCAATACATGGGTAACCAAGCCATATTGATTCTCCTTTCTTGTATTGCGTATAACGTCCCGCACTCACGACGCCCCTGAACCGGACCCCAGCGCCCTTCTCCCTGGCGGTGCTTGCCACCCGGTGAAGGGGTGTACTAATCCTGCACTTGCTATTAGTTATAAATAAGCCCCTAATCCGCTAACGACTGAATACTTGTCCACGAACAACGGGAGTGCATTGTTATATGGTGGACCGTGCCCCACGGAGCCAAGCTCAACACAAATACTAGACTCTTAATCTTCTTCTAATGCGTATTATTAAAAGAATGTGAACTTACCCTATAATGTAGATTATGCTTATTAAACGAGCATTTATAATTCTTTCATGTACGTTTCAATTGCCTTGATTCTATCTTCTCTATTTCGTTTAAGTTCTAGTTGGTATCTAGCTTGCAAATTCTCTACATATACATCAAAGTTGTTCCATGATACTTTATCGTAGTTGTGATTTCCTAAGTTCATTTTTTCGTCTGCTGCTATATCAAATAAAACCCCAGCCAAACACAGGCGACCAAAATATCGCACGAGCCATGTCCCTTTGTAGTCTACAAACGGCTCAACAACAGAATCGGGGAACAAACTTTTTATTTTGAAAAAATCTTTTGTATGAATGATTATATCTATATCATGTGGCTTGATTTTAATACCACGCACAGCATCGCTGACACTACCAAAAATATACCATTCAATGTTGTTATCTTTGCATTTTTGTATAAATAACTGTAAGGCATTTTCCCAATTACAGTCTAGCATACCCTCAAACATGGACTGCCCTAAACGAGCAAAATTATTTATTACAAGCTCTTTGTCTTCCGCTTCAACACCGTTTTCTTTGTCTGTCATAGGATAGATTTTATTAAACCCATTGTCAGTTTTCTGAAACCAAGCATGTTGAATCACTTCATGAAGCCTTTCATCTGCTTCTTCAACACACAAAACAAACTCAAATTCGGTATAATAGCAATAACATTTCACGGAATAACATCCTTTCATAATTAAGTTTTATGCAACTTATATCAGCATAAAAAGTAAAACATTTTTGACCTAAATTGCGTACAAAATATAAACTTTCTACTTCTTATAATCTAACTAATGTGAGTTATTAGCCTACTAAGCCTAACTCGTCTATTATTGTGCCATCTGCACGGTCTGTCATATAACGTTCCGCACTCACGACGTCTCTGAGTCGCACCCCAGAGCCCTTCCCCCTGTTGCTTTAGCCGACGAAGAGATGTGGACTCAGACCTGTAGCACTTAGAATATATGCGTTAAGAGTCGATTGTCCTGTTAACGGGAGTGCATTGTTACATGTAGTTCGGCGCCCCCTTGAACTCACCCTAATTCTCACTTGCTATAGCTGCTTATATAGGTAAATTAACAAATCATTATCTACTCTAACATTGCTTCCCGGAACCACTTCTGAATTGTTGTATATTAATCCGTTACCATCTGGAATATAACCGTTCTTGAAATATAATCTCTGTGCTGCCCCATAATCCTTGTATAGCTCAACACCTAGCCCGATTCTCTCATATGTACTGCTCGCAAAACGTTCTACTTCATCTATCAGCTTCTTGGCAACACCCTGCTTCCGATATCTTGGTACAACCAAAAGATCATTAATCTCTGGAATGTTATTTGATCTGAAATATGGATAATCCGACTCGAAAATAATGTTCACCATACCTGCAAAGTCATTCCCGACAAATGCAACGAATGTAACCCGCTTCTTCTCTTCGTTCTCTCTGATACACATTCTCAAGTACTCTTCACGCCTTCTAACATTTGTTCCATTTGTTGCTTCAACGATATCACTCACGTGTTCCCCATCAAGTATGTTAATATTCACTGTCATAACATTCAGCCCTTTCAAGTTTATTCATATCTTCCTAAGAACGATTCCGCGCCGAATTACATGTAACGTTCCGCACTCACGACGCCTCTGAACCGGACCACGAAGTCATTCTCCCTGGCGGTGCTTGCCACCCGGTGAAGGGGTGTAACAATGAACCACTCCCTTTTAAACCTTAACCAGCCTGCTAGTCTTAAATTAGTTTAATAATCTGTACATGAACAACGTGAGTGCATTGTTATAAGATGTGGTGCGCCTCCAGAGGCAAGAGCAGCATGGATGCTGCGACCTCAATGTTTATCTAAGTCTCAATTTAGATATATTGTTTATCAAATATGATCACTTTTTTCTGAAAATGTCTAAACTGTGATGTGTTATCCCAATCAAGTCAGAACGTTCACATATAGAGAAATGATAGTTCAAATAAGTTTCAAACATTTTTTCATCCATCGCATCAATTGTGCTACGCATATGATTTGTAACCAAGTCAGTTGCAATGAAATGAAGGCGCTCAACATCATATCCTGCCATTAAATTATCGATTTCCTCTTTCCTGTACATCTCAAATAGTAAAGATGGATTTGACAAACATTTAAACGTATTTTCATCAATAATACCACTTTGAATGCCCTCAGTAATATTACCTTGTTGGAAGCCCCAGTTTATAATGGTTGCATCGTTCATACAATATGCAATAAATATAACTCCATCTTTTTTTGTAACTCTAATTGCTTCACTTATCGCTTGTTTTTTATCATTATCATCAAACAAATGATATAAAGGACCAAGCACTAATGTAATATCAAAAGTTTCATCATTATACCATGATAAATCCGTCGCATTTCCTTGTTTAATATCTATGGTGCATTTTTCAGTGACCTTGCTTTTGAGAATATCAATATTATGCTGAATAAGTTCAATCGCATCAACTTGAAATCCCTTTTCTGCAATTTCAATTGAATATCTACCTGTTCCTGCACCTACTTCTAATACACGCATTCCTTTTTTCAGGAACTTGTTTATGTACTTCATTGTAGTAAGAAATTCTACCTGACCGTGTTTAGATGTAAGACGCCCATCTTCATCATAATTATTATAATACTCTGTCAAATATTTAAGTTCATCCATTATTTCTCCCCCTTTTAGTTCATCATAGTTACTAATACCCAACTATAGAGTTAAACTTATACAATCCGCCACAGGACGTGGCGTTCTCTGCGCCCCATGTCTTATAACGTTCCGCACTCACGACGCCGCTGAACCGGACTCCGGAGACCTACTCCTTGGCGGTGCTTGCCACCCGGTGAAGGGGTGTAACAATGCACCACAAGCTATTAGTTATTATTTAGATTATTAATTTTCTTTTGGTTTAGACATTATCCAAGAACAACGGGAGTGCATTGTTATCCGAAGTGTCCACATTGCACTGCATAATCACGATTATAGTTTTACATAAATAGACTTATGTCGCTTTTTACAATCTAATCATTAACAATAATCTCATTAGATTTGCTGTTTCCTTGAATGTATCTATTCAAAAACATACGTCCAATTAACAATAACATCATACTTAGGAATACCGTAGGCATAAAAAGAATAATTTTACTTAACATTAAGAATATATCACTTTCAAATCTTTGGATAACAAGAAGAATCCTTAAGCTTGATAACAACCCATACAATGCATAAACAATCCCAAGTATGGCGGAAACAATGCAAATACTCTTTGAAAATCTTATACTATAGAGTTTGATCGCTATTGTAAAGAAAATAATGCCTTTAGCAACTGTTAAGAGTGCTGTAATATCATTAATAATCAGAAGATAATTTTTAATATAATCAATGAATGCAATTAAAACCATAGTACACAGTAACGACCCAACTTCAACCACTATAAGAGCCAAAATATATAAATCAAGCTTAGCATAATTATATTTCAGATTTAGAAACGTCTTTAATTGCCAGAAGACAAAAGGAAAAGCAAAGAGCATGAAAATAATCTTTAATAAACCAATAAACTTACTAAACATAGCTGCGATTAAAATTACAGCAAAAATTATACATAGCCATCCAGAGAACTTAAATTTCAAATCACTCTCCATAGTTTCATACAACCTTTCGATTAATTTTAATCTCTTCAAATCCATACTTATTTCTGAGCATATAAATCTTATTAATATTCTTAGTCTATTACTTGTCTTGGCATTTCGGATAACGTCCCCGCACTCACGACGCCTCTGAACCGGACCCCGGAAACATTCTCCTTGGCGGTGCTTGCCACCCGGTGAAGGGGTGTGTTATGCTTGGGCTATTAATTATTCACCACTAACAACGTGAGTGCTTTGTTAGGCGATTGACCATGTCCCCAGAGCCCTAAGCAGCACAGATGCTGCGACCTTAAACACTATATAGCTATTTGTAAGATTCAATCTTAATCAAACGCATAATAATTATCGGTGGAATCTTATCATATTTACTTATTTCGTTGTCTATATTGAACACAGGTTCTGAAACTCCATTAATTATAAATCCAGCATCAAAACAAAAGGCAAATAATTCACTCAATGGTCTATGGTAGTACAGTTGTGGAACTGGTTGATTCACTATTCCAATCCCTTCAAAACAACATGAATTTATATACTCAAATACTTGTATTCCGTGTCTTGTCCGAATACCACTCCCAACATCTTCAGTTTCTGTTATCCTCCTCATTCCAGGTGATTGAAAACATGGATGTATAGTGGAGAAAACGAAAATACCCCCTGGCTTAAGCAATTTACTGACCGAGTTAAATAGTGGAGTAATATCTGCAATATCCATTATAGCCATATTAGAAACCGCTTTATCAAATGGTGCGCTAAAACTAAGATTTTCTAAGTCATCCTTGTTTGTGGCATCAATTACATGAAAATCTATTCTATCAATGCAATGAGCACAACGCCTTTTTGCATTTTCAATCATTTTTTCACTGTAATCAAAGGCTGTTACATTAGCCCCAAGTTCAACTAACCTTTTTGTAAAATTTCCATTGCCACAAGCAATATCAAGAATCTTATCATTTTCATTTACTGAAAGTAATCTTTCAGTTTCTGGCCTAACAATTTCTCTGTGAAATCTATTACTCTGCTCTCCCATTCTTTCATCCCAAAAATCAGCATTAGTTTCCCATCTTCTTTTACTATCTTCAGTTGTCTCTTTCCAATTGCTCACTACTGCACCTCCATGATAAACTTAATCGATCATTACAATCACTACTATCAAATCCGCGCATGGACGCGCGGTCATTGCATGGTCTTTCGCTTAACGTTCCGCACTCACGACGCCTCTGAATCGGACCCCAAAGCCCTTCTCCCGGGCAGCGCTTGCCGCCGACGAAGGGGTGTGCTATGCTTATATCAATTGATAATTCACCACTAACAACGTGAGTGCATTGTTACGCGCTGTACCTTGCCCCCGTAGCACTGCTAAAAAAATTATTTATATTTTTCAAGATATTCTTTAACCGACAAAATCTCTGGCCTATCAATTTCAACTTCAAAAAAATCCTTATCACCTGTGACTATAGCATCAACATCTTCAATAATCGCCGAAGCCAGTATCGGCAAATCAGCAATATCTCTTATATCTGGATATTTCTCTATCTCAATTTCTAGTGGGGTGTATACAAATTCATAGGAAAACTTTGAAAGGAACTTTTCTAGATTAAGCAACTTATCTTTGAATTTCTTATTGAAAACTCTATGTAATTCGTCGATAATATGTGAACATAGTACAACCGTATGTTTAGATGTGACTTCTTCAATGAATTTAGAAGGTGCTGAGTTTGGAAAGAGAATTGCAGATATGATAATATTTGTATCAATCATTATCCTCATGTCTTTCCTCCCACATCTCTTTTCTTACTTCCTTTATCATCTTGTCAACATCATTTTCCGAGGTAATACCCTGCTTCTCTGCTACACCTTCCATCGCTTGTTGCATCTCCTTAAAAGCTACATATGATGCATTTGTTATTATAAATTTGCCATCTTCTTCAATAAACAAAACCTTATCTCCCTCTTTGAGGTTTAATTTCTTTCTTACTTCAACTGGAATAGTAATTTGACCTTTTGATGATATCCTTGCTAATTCCATATAAATCCTCCTTGTATTACTTTCTTTACTTTCCTTACTTCAATTATATCACAAACATACTATAAATATTCTATAATAAC
>MGOS01000087.1 GCA_001797185.1 Clostridiales bacterium GWB2_37_7 | reverse complement strand
GTTAATGCACGGAAGGTATTTGTATAGTCTGCACCATACCTCCGCATCATGCTGAGGAGACCTTCAAATAAAGATTCATCCTCTTGTTCAGCCTTAAATATTCCCAGCTTTGCACTCATACCCGCCAGCCAATTTTCGTGATACAAGTCTGTAAAATCTGCAATTGCATCCTCAGCTATTATAACCGCCTCATCCTGTTCATTATGCAGAAGCGGCAATAAGGTTTCAGCAAAACGCGCGAGATTCCATGCTGCAATATGCGGCTGATTGCCATAGGCATAGCGCCCACGAGTATCAATGGAACTGAATACAGTTGCCGGGTCATAGGCATCCATGAAGGCGCAAGGACCATAATCAATAGTTTCGCCGCTGATCGTCATGTTGTCGGTGTTCATCACCCCGTGGATAAAGCCAACCAACTGCCATTTGGCAATCAAAGCGGCCTGTCCCTTGATCACTTCCCGAAGCAGCGAAATATACCGGTGCTCATCAGCTTCAACCGCTGGAAAATGTCTTTGCACTGTATAATCAGCCAAGGCTCGGAGCTCCTCTATCGTGCCCCATTTTGAAACATATTGAAAGGTGCCGACACGCAGATGACTGGCAGCCACACGGGTCAGGATTGCACCTGGCTGTATGCTTTCACGGATTACGGGCTCACCGCTTGCCACCACTCCTAGACTGCGGGTGGTAGGAATACCCAGCCCATGCATAGCTTCACTTATAATGTATTCGCGAAGCATCGGTCCAAGTGCAGCTCGACCATCGCCTCCGCGTGAATATGGCGTTCTGCCTGAACCCTTAAATTGAATATCAACCCGCTCACCTTTAGGAGTGAGCTGTTCACCAAGCAGCAGTGCCCGACCATCCCCTAACATGGTAAAATGTCCGAATTGATGTCCTGCGTATGCTTGCGCAAGAGGTAAAGCACCGGCCGGAATCTGGTTGCCAGCAAGCACCTCAATGCCATCATCGCTTTGCAGCGCCTGGACGTTCAACCCTATAGATGCTGCCAAGGGATTGTTAAGAACAATCAGCTTCGGTGAGCGTACCGGAGTTGGATTGAGGGTTGTAAACAATGCTTTCGGCAATCGGGCATAACTATTGTCTAATTTCCATCCTGTTTCTGTTATTGTTTTTCTCTCAGCCATCATATCTACCTTCTTATTCTATTTATTTCGTGTTAAACAATTTACATTCACTAAAATAGCACGAAATATTATCCGATGTTTAAAATGCATAGGAACATCAGAATCTTCCTTAAACAAATGTGACCGCCATGCATTTCATAAAAGGCTTCCTTAATCTAAAATCCATTCATAGAAGCCTTTTTTAATACGAATTTTTGAGTATCTAGCCGTTAGGCTAATAAATCGCACAAAGTACATATTTACCAATGTTAAAGCTTTAGTGCGATTTATATGTCAATACATGCAACCACTAATATTTTCTGCTTTTACCCTTATATTATACCAACCTAGGAACTTTTACAGGCTAACCTTGGCAGGACATACCCGTGCTTGTTCCACATCATTGTAAACAGTTACATTTTACTTTAACATCAGTCTGAACATTACAGCTTCTAAATAAAAAGTTCCCTCAAAACATTCGCCTGAGAGAACCTAAAAACATTTCATTTATTATTTAAATGCCTAATCGTGCTTGTGGTAATTTGCTTTTCTCAACCAATACAATTACCCTGCGATTTATTGCATATTCGAATTAGCATATAGCAAATATGTGTGAACGTTCAGTAATCTATTGCTTAGATTTTTACGTTGCTCAAGCTCCCACCCTTTGTAAACAAACCCTCGATGTTCTTTTCAACTGCCGGATCAGAGATCAGTGGTGGCGCATGGTGTGGTTTGGTACGGATATCAATAATCATATTATCACAGCCCCAGTGCTTGTATTCATAATAGCTATTAACCCCATATATGTCATGTGAAGGATTACTTCTCGTAAATGTCGCCCAGAAAAAGTTCTGAAGCGAACCACTTATAAATGAGCTATCATCGCAAAGGATAATCATTGGACAGGTTGGCATCATGCCCTTTGTCTGAATAGCCAAACAAAACTCGTCTAATTGCTTATGTGCTTGCTGATAATTCAAAAACTCAGGCCCTTCAATGGCAACGATCCCCGGCATCACTAAACGTGGATTTCTAAAGCTGCTTAAATCCTTTAATTGCTCTGGAATATCTTTACACAAACTTCTTTTTTGATCACCATAGGCTGCAATTACTACCTTACTGCCTGTATTTAACCCTGTTCCCGAATAATCAAGGGTATCAATCGTTGTATTCGTTTGAAAATGAATGTCACGATGAAGATCGATACGTTCAAGTATATATGTTAAAAATTCTATTTCTTTATGGGTATCTAATGGTTGCTTCTCTTCAGCTGTAATAAACAAATACTTAGCTAGGCTTAACTGCCCTGTTCCTAAAATTCGGTTTGCAAGGGTAAGTATTTCAGCTGGTTGCTTGACATTCTGATATGGTGTGTACCGCTCACTTCCGATTGCAAATAGCAAAGGATGCACTCCCGCTGCATCTACAGCATGGACTTCTTTCACCCCAGGAATTTCTTGTTTTATTGCATTACCTGTTAGCTCATGGATGATCTCACCAAAAGCAGTATCTTCCTGAGGGGGGCGACCAACAACTGTAAACGGCCAGATCCCCTTTGACTTAGCATATACTTTATGAACTCTCATTAAAGGAAAATCATGAGTAAGACTGTAATATCCTATATGATCACCAAAAGGACCTTCAGGCTTTGTTTCACCTGGGTAGACTTCACCTGTAATTACAAAATCAGCATCAAGGCTAATGCAATAACCGTCAACATAGCAATAACGGAAATTACGTCCGGAAAGCAAACCGGCAAATGTCATTTCACTTAGACCTTCCGGTAAGGGCATAATCGCCGCTAAGGTATGAGCAGGAGGACCTCCAATAAAAATGCTCACTTTCAATGGAATACCAAGCTTGTTCGCTTTTTCTTGGTGAACACCGATACCACGATGAATCTGATAGTGCAAACCAACTTCCTTATTCATTATATAATCGTTGCCGCTAAGCTGAACTCGGTACATTCCTAAATTGCTATTCATAATCCCGGGTTTTTCTGGATCCTCCGTATAAACTTGAGGCAAAGTGACAAATGCTCCTCCATCCTTTGGCCAATGATGGATAAGGGGAAGGTCAGAAATTTGTATTTCCTGGAACCCCACCATTTTGTTAATCACTGTTTTCAAGGGGAGTGCCTTTGAAGCAGCCAACCCCGTGCTGAAGTGTTTAAGCGGTTTTTTTAATATATTCATTGGATCATTGCGTAACGCAATCACGTCTTTTGTTGCCTCTATGGTGTTCCTAAAAATAAACTTGCTTCTCTCTAGGGTACCGAACAAATTAGATACTGCTGGAAATTTCGAGCCTTTTACATTTTCGAATAACAATGCGGGTCCCCCAGCTTGGTTAACTCTCATATGTATAGCTGCCATCTCAAGGTTTGGGTCAACTTCTTCATGTACCCTAACTAATTGACCAGTTCTTTCTAAATCAAGAATACATTCTTCTAAATTACGATACATTCTTTACTGTCCTCATTTCTTTAGCAGGTTTAATCATGCACATTCTACTACCAATGTTTTCAATAGTGCACACATTCTATTTTCTCTTCCCCCGGTCTTTGTCTGCTATACTAAGTCTTCACGAAGCTCTAAATATTCATCTCTGGTCAATTCTCCACGGGCATAACGTTCTTTTATTATTTCGAGAGAAGAATCAATATTTGAATCTAGTATTTCTTTTTCTTGAAGCTTTGCTATAAGACCTTTAGAATTATTAAACATAAACCCAATTAAACCCGCTAAAATTCCGATAATTGCAACAATAATTAATAAAGGTGAAACTAAACTTAACACAGCATCGGAATAGCTGCTAGATGTTGGACCACCTATCATTTGCCCCATCATTTCCGGACCTCGACCCATCATACCAGGACCAAATGATTGATTCGCCGGAGAAAATCCAGACCGAAATAAATTCTGATAAATAAACTGCGCTGCTCCAATAACAGCGACGCCTACTAACGAAAATACAGATAACTTTAACCAAGGATTTTTAACCATAAATATTACCTCCTCATATTTTATATTTTTTATCCATGTGGTTTGATTCAATTGTAATATTTCAATGTGAATTGATTATGGAGATAGTAAAAACGAAAACTTGCTTCCTTTTCCCAACTCGCTTTCTACCCAAACCTCTCCACCATGCAGTTGGATCAACTCTCGAACAATGGCAAGGCCTAATCCTGTTCCGCCCGAATTTCTTGAACGTGATTGATCAACTCGATAAAAACGATCAAAAATTCTTTCTAATTGCTCCTTAGGAATCCCTGCTCCTGTATCCTCAATAGAAACGATGATACCCATCTTATATTTATTTTTGACTTCTATCGTGATCCTTCCCCCACTAGGTGTATGTCGGATGGCATTGCTCAGTAGGTTATGCATTACCTGACTGATTCGATACTTATCTATTTTTAAGTGTGGTACAGCTTGATCAAAAGAGCAGTTTAAGGTTACTTCTTTCTTTTGAGCCAATATCTTAGCTTCAGTTACAATCATAGAAAAAAAATCATTAAGATCTGTCTCCTGCTTTTGCAGTTTAAGCTGTCCATTTGCAGCTAATGAAAGATCTCTTAAATCCGTTATCAGTTGGCTTAATAGTAAAAGTTCTTTTTCAATTGATTCTAGTTCATCACCAGATGGTGGAACCATGCCATCCTGTATGGCCTCAAGACGACAGCGAGCCACCGTAAGCGGATGACGCAGTTCATGCACAATATCGGCATAAAAAGCCCTTCGATGTTTTTCTGCTTGATCCAATGCCAAAGCCATACTATTAAAGCTTTGTGCTAATTGTCCAATTTCATCTTCCGATTGAATCCGAACTCTTTCGCTTAGTTTCCCCTTTGCAATCCGCTCAGTAGCTTTAGATAGCTTTTTAAGCGGACTAGTGATAAGTAGAACCACAAAATATCCAGATAAAGAAGAAATAACGATTGAACCCAACCCAGCAAGAATAAAAGAAACGTTTAAAGCTTGAAAAAATTGTTCTGCAGTTCCTCCTCCAAAGGGAGACATTCGCCCCATCATAAACTCACCCGGGAAATAAGAACTCAACAAAAATTCAAAAATTCTCTTTGAAAGTATGACCATAATACTCATGGAAATAAAAGAAACTATAAAAAAAGCGACAGTTAATTTTTTTGATAAATTATTCATAATCCCAGCCTCTTAAACTGATATCCTACACCTTTTACAGTTAGGATATACCTTGGTTTTTGCGGATTTTCCTCAAGTTTAGATCTAATATTTTTAACGTGGCTATCCAGTGTTCTATCGTACCCTTCGTATGAATAGCCATATATAGCCTCAATTATTTGATCCCGTGTTAGAACCTGTCCGGCATTTTCCATGAGTACTTCCAGCAATTTAAACTCTGTAGGAGTAAGCTTTATTTCATTGCCCTTTTCCCAAATACGCATAGACTTTCGCTCAATAACAATATCGTCAACCATTAAACGGTCTTGTTTCATTTGCGGCGACCAGGCTCGTCGCAGCAGCACTTTAACCCTAGCGACTAATTCCCGGATGCTAAAAGGCTTTGTAATATAATCGTCTGCTCCTGTTTCTAAGCCTATTAATTTATCTTCCTCCTCATCCCTGGCGGTTACCATAATAATCGGTACACTTGAACGGGAGCGGAAGTTTCTGCAGACTTTTATTCCATCTTCCCCAGGTAAATTCAGATCAAGTAAGACTAAAACATGTCTAACTGCATCAAATATTTTAATAGCATCATTTCCATTACCGGTAATTTCGACATTAAATCCTTCCTTTAAAAGGTACATTTTTATTGTTTCTGCAATGGTTGGTTCATCTTCCACAATTAGAATAGTATTCTCTTTCATCATCGCTTAACATCCTCCAATCACAGCCAGCAATTTTTTTATCAAACTCTATTTAAAATTGCAACAAATTTAGATAAATTTTAGTTATCCTGTCTAATTATACTACTGTAATATGGATTAATTATGAATATATATCTAATCATTCTTAAACACTATATCAATTACATCGAAGGCCCGCCAATTTGGCGGGCCTTTAAAATTTCGACTCTTCTACTTATCTTCCATTGTCATAACAGCCTTGTCGCTTCGCCTTTATTGTATTTTTCATCTGTGGCATTAGGTTAAATATGTTGAGTTGATGGATTAGATGTAGCTTCTAACTATTTAGTTTATCTAAATAAAGTAAAGTATCCTATAACTAAAGCACCTAAAACGATACGGTACCAGCCGAAAGCTTTAAAATCGTTGTTTTTGATGTATCCCATCAGGAATCTGATGGCGATAACAGAAACAACAAAAGCCACAATCATTCCTGTAAATAAAATGGCGATTTCCATACCCGTAAAACTAAAACCAAATTTGACCAATTTTAATGCGCTTGCGCCGAACATTACTGGAATAGACAAAAAGAAAGAATATTCCGCAGCGATGTAACGAGAGGCACCAAGTAATATCGCACCCAGAATTGTTGCACCTGAACGTGACGTTCCTGGAATTAAAGATAAGACCTGGAACATTCCGATTAAGAAGGCAGTTTTGTAGGTTAAATCATTAAAGGACTTGATACTGCTTCCAAGAGCTTTATTGCGATTCTCAATAACAATAAATAGAATGCCATAAACAATTAACATAATTGCAACAGTTTGATAGTTGTATAAGTAATCGTTCAACCAATCATCAAATAGAAATCCCAATACTCCTGCCGGGATAACACCAATAATCACTCTATACCAAATCGACAGGGTATCTTTCTTTTCTTGCTTTGATTTATTAGGTGAAAAAGGATTTAACTTATGGAAATAGAGAAGAACGACAGCTAAAATAGCCCCCAACTGTATGACCACAAAAAACATTTCTTTAAAT
>MGOS01000086.1:2547-12602 GCA_001797185.1 Clostridiales bacterium GWB2_37_7 | reverse complement strand
AACTTTCGTTAGTTGATAAAATTTATTGTTCATATCACTTCACCTCTTAATAAACCACATCTGTTAATGGTATTGTAAAACCGTTGACCGATTTTGAGAAGACCTATTAGTTATTTTTTTAGCTATTTATGGTCTCAAGCAAAGACTTGTCATGTATTTGCAGCTAATAATCCCCTGCTGCTGAATCACAGCGGGGGATTACTAGCATTTATAACTTTTCCCAGTGCAGCAGTCTTTTTTCACCTTCCAATTGACGAATTTCAGTTATATCCTGGCTGACCTCAAGAACCCCTTTATACAAGCCCATAGAATTTCTCAAGGCAAAATACTGTATCAATATCATTTTGTCTTTCAGCTTAATCCAGAAGGTAGCATGATCCTTCTTACCTGCTTTGAATGCATCAATTATTTCATGAACCACATGAACACTTTCGGGAGGATGACATTTTGCTACATCTCTTCCGATAATTGCCGAGGATCTTGGAAATATCCTGTCTTTCGGTCTTGTAAAAAATTTCACCTTATTGTTTTCGTCAACGAAGGTCATATCTACCGGCAGGGCATTAAATATCATTAAAATTTGTTCAAAATCTAAAACTCCCGTCTCAGTTTTAAAACGATAGCCCCCATTAAATCCTGCCATTAACTCATCTAGTTCTCCAGATGTTTGTTTTTCCTCCGCTATTTGTTCTGGCTTATCTATAAAGGGAAACTCATACTCTAAGCTCTGCTTGTACATTTCAATCCACTCATTTGCCTCTACAATTTCACTGGCAGCCGGAAAAAGGATCAACTCTTCTTTTTTTATTAGCCCATGCATGGCAAAAAATAAGTTTCCTAGCTCTACATTTAGTTTAACCTCATCACAACTTTCATTCTCCAAGCATTCCATGACTTTCTTCAGGAGTGACCTTGTCTCGTCATGAATTGCCCACATGATAGCCAAGCCATTAAACTTCTCCATCTTCTTCTCCAGAAATGGGAATAATATATTTTCCTTCTTCATATAGTGATGCTTAAACTCCATAAGCTCTCGAACCTTTGGAATCAGCTCTCTTCTCTTCAATTCGAAATCCTTTTCCTTAAGTGTTTCTTTCACGCTGTCAAGCCTATTTATCAGCCCACGATTTTCCTGCATCAATAAACCAATAAAACTATTTTCCTCTGGTCTTTTCCATGAATAGCTTATTAAGCTCTTGTAGAAAACATTTATAATCTTATCGAGGAAAACTAATATTCCCTTGGGCTCTACGCCCCGCTGATACAAACTATAAAAGACTTCAAAAACCTCTTGTGGCGTGACTTGTTCAATATCGCTCCGATATTTCAAGTAAAGCTCCTTGCCATCTTCCTTATTCATTACCCCTTGTGCGTACTCAATCAGGTTAACAATCCTTAACTGGTCTGTTTTCATAAGTTCATTCCTTTCTCCTATGCAGTTTCTTTCGCTTTTTTCTTTAGCACACCGTTATACAAAAGAACAGAGCCACTATGCTCTGTTCTGAAATTTACAAATAAATTTAAACCTTTACACTTATATAAATCGCACTAAAGTTTTGACATCAAAATAAATCGTGCTTTGTGCGATTCATAAACAGCGGATAATATTTCGTGCTATTTTAGTGAATGTAAATTGTTTAGCACGAAATATATAGTATCCTTCTATTCTGTTTATGCGTATTTCTTCTTTTCCTTCTTTACTTTGTTCTCTTTTGGCTTTTTCTTGTCCTCGCTCTTTGGTTTTGGATTTTTATCTCCCATATTATTCCCTCCTAAATTAGTTAGATTCATCATTCAATCTGCTATTTTATAAAGGTTTTCTTGTTAACCCCCTCCCAGTCTGTACAGTTTACTATATTATACAGCAGTTTGGGAAGATATGGTAGATATTATTGTTGGAATATTTAGTTTTTTTATTTTTTTCCGCTTTCGTTTAAAAACTCTACATATGCCTTGAATGCCGTGGGAATAGAATATTGTTCCTTAACTTGTTCTCGATTTACCCAAATAAATTGAGAGTCCTCTTGAATGCTCTGAGCTGATATATAATACCCTATCATATGCCACTCTAGATGTGTGAAAATATGCTTCGATGTTTTTGATAGGCTTATATGACTTGGTGTAATACCCCACTCTTTCAGCTTTCTTTCGCTTTCTTCACAGGATAAGTATCCTACTTCATTTGGGAATTCCCAAAGACTCGATAATAGACCCTTATTTGCTCTCTGTCTTATCGCGACAGTTCCCTTATACTCTATAATAAAGATTGTTCTCTGCTCAATTTTTCTTTCCTTTTTCTTTGATTTTATAGGAAGCTCTGCAGCGAACCCTTTTTGATATCCTTTGCATAAAGTATTCACCAGACATTCTGCACATTTAGGATTTCCATTTGGCAAACATATCGTAGCACCTAATTCCATCAGTGCTTGATTAAAATCTCCTACACGTGATGTAGGCAATAGCTCATATACCAAGTCTTCAATCTCTTTTTTCACAAGCCTGTTTGCGATGTCACCCTTGTTTGCAAAAATTCGCGCCATTACCCTAAGTACATTGCCGTCAATAGCAGCAACTCTTGCGCCAAAAGCAATGGAAGCAATGGCCCCTGATGAATAGGGTCCTATCCCAGGCAGAGATCTTAAGCTTTCTAAATCTGAAGGAATCTGACCATTAAAGCTTTGCATAATGGCATTGGCAGCTTTTTTTAAATTCTTAGCCCTACTGTAATAACCCAATCCCTCCCAAAGCTTTAACAGCTGATCCTCAGAAATATCGGCAAGATCTTGAATTGTTGGAACTGTCTTCATAAAGCTTTCAAAATACGGCTTTACGGTATCCACTCTCGTTTGCTGCAGCATGATTTCTGAAATCCAAACTCTATAGGGAGTTGGGTTGTCTCTCCAAGGCAGAATGCGAGCACAGGAATCATACCATTCTAAAAGCTTGTTTTGAAATTGTGTAATAAACTGAGAATCCATTTTTCATCCTCCGATTTAAGAATACAATTATACTATGATTATAAAGAGATTGATGATAAAGAGTACTAAAAATAAAAGCATTGTATACAGCGCAAAAATATACAGCTTGGTTGTACTTGACTGCTTGTGAGACTAAAAAGTCCTACCTGATTCAAAGAGGCATCCGTGCCTCTGAATCAGCGTCTGGCATCGTGCCATACTTACGAACTTTGTAGCCTCCCTTCGCAGAGTACAACACAAACTGTATAACAATGCGCCTTAATACAAAACTTTTATTTTTCTGCAAGTTTGTCATCAATATGATAATAAATATTCTTTTTTAAACTCTAAATATCCATTTTTTCTTAATTTACAAGCTGGACACTCTCCGCAGCCGTTGCCCTTTATTCCATTGTAGCAAGTTAAAGTATCTTCTTTGACAACATGCAACACCCCTAGATCATAGGCCATCTTCCAAGTCTCTGCTTTATTAATCCACATTAAGGGTGTGAAAATTTCAAATTCATAGCCCATGGCTAAGTTTAGTGTAACATTTAAGGATTTTATAAACACATCTCTACAGTCTGGGTATCCACTAAAATCACTTTGTGATACACCGGTTACAATGGTGCTTATACCTCTTTGTTTTGCAAATATTGCAACAAAAGTCAAGAATAATAAGTTTCTTCCATCTACAAAGGAATTAGGAGGACCCTCCTTAGGCGCATCTTTATCAACACTTATATCTTGTCTGGTTAGTGAATTTGGTGCCAATTGATTTAACAAATTTAAATCTAAAACATGATATTCTACATTGTGTTTTTTACATATATCCTTTGCACACTCTAATTCCAGCTTATGCTTTTGGTTATAATCAAAGGACACTGCTATAACTTCTTTAAATTTTTTCTTTGCCCAAAACAAGCAGGTTGTGCTGTCTTGCCCCCCACTAAATACGACTATTGCTTTTTCCTTATTCATTTATTACACCATCCCTATTGAATTTATTTAGCATAAAGCATGATCAATTTATTATTTAAAATGACATCCGTGTTAAATCTCCCTCTTATTGTCGTTGTTATTGTTTTAGTACCGGGCTTCTCTATTCCTCTAGTGGTCATACAGCCATGTTCCCCTTGGATTATAACAGCTACATCCTCAGAATCCGTTATTTTCTGTAGGATTTCCGCTATATCGCTTCCAATTTTCTCTTGAAGCTGAAGCCTACGTCCTACCATATCAGCTATTCTTGCCATTTTACTTAATCCAATAATTTTCTGATTTGGTACATATGCTATTGCCACCTTCATATTGTACATCAAGGCTAAATGATGTTCACAATGACTAAATATTTCTATGTCTTTCATAAAAACGATATCATTCATATTATTGTTTATATACAAATCATCCTCAAAGGTGGTATTAAACATTTCCACAATTTCATCGTTGGTATAGCACATGCCCTTATATGTTTCTTCATACATTTTAGCTACACGTTTTGGTGTATCCTTTAGACCTTCCCTGTCAGGGTTATCACCTAAGGCAATCAAAATACCTCTTATATGCTCTTCAATTGCTTTTGTATCAATTGTCATACACTATACTCCTCTCTTGCTCGGCTCCCATATGATTTTGTGAAGCTGTACCTGTAAATGGATCCCGTTCATTTTGTTATCCTTCATAAATTCTACGATACTGTCCAAATGAATTTCTCCAAACACAGGACTTATATATACACTGGTTTTATCTGCCAAATTATATCTATTTATTATTTCTTTCGTTTTCTCTAGATCCTCAATGCGTCCAGCTACAAATTTGACTGTATCCTTACTAGTTAAATATTTAAAATTGTCTAATGCCATTTTGTTTTCCATATTACTTGAAGGCAGCTTATAATCCATGGTGAAACTTGGTGGATTTTCTATATTAAGAAATTTATCAAGTAATACACTTCCATTTGTTTCAATTTCAACATGAAGCTCTTTGTCCTTAGATAATACTTCCAATAGCTCTATTATTCCTTCTTGCCAGAGAGGCTCCCCTCCTGTCAAAGTTATATTCCTGACACCTGTGGATTTAACATATTCATATATATCCCTTGAGGACATTCGCTCATAGGGTATATTTTTTTCATTAGCCCAAGCTGTATCACAATAGCTGCAGCTTAAATTGCAGCCTGCAAATCTTATGAATATTGCAAGCTGTCCACATAGACGACCCTCTCCATTAATACTAACAAACTTTTCAACTACCTTAAAATCCACTTTTATCACCCACACTTTCTTCATATACAGCACTATTCGTAGGTGTTTCGTAGACTGTAGCTCTTTTTATGCTATATCCTTTATCTTTCATTGTTCTATAGAAAAATGCTGCAAAATTTTCTGCTGTTGGCCTAAAATTAACTTCCAATATATAAAATCCATCCTCTCGTAGACAACGCAATGTTTCTTCTCTCATGGTTCCCTGTTGAATTATTAATGCATGGTCATAGTCATCTAGCATAGCCTTAACATCCCTTTTTAAATCCCCAAAATCTATTACCATACCGTCCAGTTGACCGCCATTAACCAATGTTTCTGACTGTATCTCAATTTCAACCTTCCATCTATGCCCATGAATATTTCTGCATTTTCCTTCATATTCAGCAAGAAAATGCGCACTATCAAAGCTATGTTCTGCCTTTAAAATATACATATTTTCACCTCCTGAGCTTAGCTTAAAAACTTACTTCCGTAATAACAGCATCCAATTGCTCCATTAAACTGAGGCTCTTCTATGGATACTATTTCTTCATAATCCTTCTTCAGATATTTCTTTATTGCAGAGTTATTCGCAACACCACCGGTTATAATTAATCTTGCACCTCGAAATTTACTTAAAAGAGGGCGCAGTCTTTTGTATAGTGAGTAGTTAACCCCTGCACATAATCTTTCCATCTCTACACCTTCCGCTATTTTTCCAATCAATTCTGACTCTGAAAATACTGCACAAGTTGAATTCAAATCCACAGGATTTTCAGCGTGCTTACTCATATCATCAAGAGATATTTCAAGTATATTTGCCATATTTTCTAAATATCTGCCACAAGATGCCGCACATTTTTCATTAAGCTCCAAATCTGTTGTAACACCCTTCTCTACCTTAACAACTTTAACATCCTGACCACCTACATCTAATAGTATAAAATCCTTTAAATCAGTTTGATAAATTGCTCCATAAGTATGGGCCTTTATTTCATTTATTGGAGTAAAGCGTTTTAAATCCGTATTATTCTTGCCATAACCTGTTGATACAGCTTTATCAACTTGTCCGAGATCAAGCTTTTCTAAATCTACTCCAACCTTACCATCAAAGCTGCAGTAATCCCTATAAAATCTCATTGTACTTACTTTTTTCTTATATACTATAAGATTGTTTTCCATTAAAACAATCTTAACTTCTCTACTTCCAAGATCTATACCTAATATTCGCATCATTTAGTCTCCTTTAAATCCCGTAGCATATCAAGAAAGGCTTCCAATCTGAGCTTGGTTCTAGCATCTAATGTATTTAACTTATCCCCTTCAATATTTAAAATAGGAATGTCCAACTGCTTCTTTAATACGATATCTTCAACAGCTCTGTAGCAAAATGCCTGAGTGTAGTGGATGATAGCATCTAATTTTCTATGCTCTATTTGCTTTTTCAATTCAAGAATTCTGAATGCAGTATTATAAGGATAAGTGTAGTCGTAATACTGTTCAAATATATTTGCAGCTTCAATTCCTCGAGGAAAAGCAAATTCTCTTTGGACCTCGTTATATACAATATGAGCATCATATTTTTCAACAAATTCGTATATATCTCCCGTCATTGGAGGAACCCCTATGTATCCCAATCTTAATTTTTTATTTATTGCTTCTCTTTTCTTAATATCATCAATGGCTTTTTTAAGATCAGCTTCAAAGACATCTATGCTTCCATTTAGGTCACTTAAGCTTACTTGATATAGATGATTTTCAAAGCCATTGGCCTTGTTATCTATATAAGTCAGCTCATCTATTTCCTTTGCCAGCTGCCTAATATTATTTAAGCTTCTTCTAACGTCTTCCACTGTTTCTTCCTTAACATCGAAGATACTCATAAACCTTCTTATTTCACTTTCTACATCCTTCAGTCTATGACTATGTGGAAAAGAAAATGGATATACCTTAATTCCTCTTAATTGAAGTACCTCGATAAGAGCTTTTGTATTAGAGCAATCCCCCTCCATAACCCCGACTATTTCTTTAATGTCGTTTTCTAAACATGCTCCATAAATTCCCTTTATCCAAGCACATAAGCTTTTAGGAAAACCATCTTTCTCAGCAATATCTATATATTTTAAATAATTCTCTGAGGTTATAAAAACGTTATTTAAATCTACGGGTTTATATCCTGCTGCAATAAGAACTTCCACGGGTACTGTTGTTGTTATGCCGATTTTTTTCATTTTGATTTCTCCTTAGCAATATATTTCGTGCTAAACGATTTACATTCACTAAAATAGCACGAAATGTTATCCGCTGTTTATAACAAGATTTTAAGGTTTTTTATTTTATAGGAAAGTTATACTTCCCTATAAAATAAAAAAAGGCATTAAATGCCCATAAACAAAATGACTATCTAAACCGATAGCTACATCCTAGTTTTGTTTATAGACAGGATGGTTACGAACTGTCTGTATATTTATTTATATATGTAGTTTACTATAGGATATTTAGCAAGTCAAGCTGATGCGAATTGCAAGACTAAAGCTGAAGCACGAGAATACACTCAAAGGAATTATATAGGGTCATATATACTGAACAAATGGATATTCAGCACCTAAGTCTTTGATTTCAGCACTAGAAATATTAAGACTTAACCTGCAGCTTTTCTATTTCAGGAAAACTGATATAATAAAAATAAGACAAGCATTCATAGTACATAGATAGGAGGTAAGCAAATGCAAGATTTCAAAAGTCCTATTGATAGACGTCAAAAATCCGATGGAATCATCAAACTTGTCACATTTATCAGCACTATAGGCTGGATACTGATCATCATTTGCGCAATACTCGTAATTTATGCAAGGCCAGATCAACCAAATATGTTCTATAAGATGTTCAATGTCTCCACTCGGGATTATTGGAATTATTCACTTTTGAATATCATGTTCATACTTTTGATATTCCTTTTTGTTCTTTCTCTCATCGGCATTATGATGAATGCAATGCGTCAGCGCAGAAAAACAGACAAAATAAACAAATCCTTAATTTTCCAAGCTATTATGTCCCTTGTTGGAATGATTCTTTTATGGGTAAATTCTCTAATTGGATAAATAAATTGCAATAACCTTACTCAGCCTTCATAGTTTGAAAGCTGAATTGATGCCCTTCTCCAAGTCTTTTTACCTTTTCAATGGTTCTTGTAATATATTCATTCAGCTTGCCCTCAAAAACCTCCGCAGTTGTCTCGTGATTCTCTATCATGAATAGCCCCTTTTCCCAGCTTGCGGTAAGGGTCGGATTCAACAGCTCTTTTGCTGTAAGTCGAACCAACTCCACAATAGCCTCGCCCTTTGGTTCAGGGGTCACGATTTGCGTCTTAGGGTTAATTTTGATGTGTCCGATATCCACCAGCTTTTTGATGATTCCTGCGCGGGTAGCTGAAGTACCGATGCCACAGGTTTTTAACTGCTCTCTTAGCTCTTCATTTTCGATATACTTTCCCGCTTTTTCCATCGTTATGATCAAAGAACCATCGGTAAATCGAGATGGAGGTTTGGTTTCCTTCTCTTCCAAATCAAAGCTGATCACATCACATTTCTCTTTCTTAACTAGTTTTTGAATAGGAGAATCAGACAGCTCTTCTTCTTTTTTTGAAGAAGTGACATCATAAACTTCCTTCCACCCTTGTACATTCAAGGTTTTTGAATTGGTCACAAATATTTCTGAGCCTATTCCCGTCTCCACCTTCACAGTATTGTACTCTGCGGGAGGATAGAAAACAGATAGAAACCTTTTTACAATTAAATTATAAACATTTCTCGTATCACCATCCAGTTTAGCCAAATCAGTGGTCACGTAGGTTGGAATGATGGCATAGTGATCGGTGACCTTGCTGTCGTCTACATATCTCTCCGTATTTTTATCAACGCCAAGCTCTCCAAATTCCTTAATCCGCAATATAAAATCCTTATATGCCGCATTGCCATATAATCCGTTTAGAACCTTGGGCAGCTCTGGTACAACGTCAGTGGACAGGACTCTGCTGTCTGTTCTTGGATAGGAAATCATCTTCTTTTCATAAAGACCTTGAGCAATTTCCAAGGTACGATCTACGGGAAGCTTGAATTTTTTATTCGCCTCTGATTGCAGCTCAGCAAGGTTAAAAAGCAAAGGTGCTTGCTCCTTCTTTACCTTTACCTCAACCTTTTTGACTATAGCCTCTTTGCCTTCCAGCTTTTTAATTATTTCCGCTGCTTCTTCTTTGCTGATATATTTATCTCCGCTTTCCGGGTCATCTGCCGGGTTTTTATCCTCTTTTTTCTTTTGCTGCCATCTGCCTTTATAGTTTATGCCACTGTCTTTTGACTGAAAGTTTCCTACAACTCCATAATAAGGCTTTGGCACAAAGTTTCTAATTTCTAATTCCCGATCAACGATTAAACCTAATACACAGGTCATTACTCTGCCAATAGGGATAACTGAAGATTTTTGCTCTTTTAAAAAAGCGGATAATTTTCTGCCATATTGGCAGGTATATATTCTGCTGAAATTCATGCCAAAGAGCCAATCCTCTTTTGCTCTGCAATAGGCAGCTTTTGCAAGTGAGTCATACTCCATGATATTCTTTGCTTCCTGAATTCCTTTTTTAACTGCATCTTCCGTCTGAGAGGAAATCCAAACCCTTTTTGCGGGCTTATCTGTTCCGCTTTGATTATAAACCAACCTGAAGATATATTCTCCCTCACGCCCGCTATCAGTGCAGGCATAAACCATATCCACATCTTTCCTGCTCAGCAGGGTTTTTATCACCTCAAACTGCTTCACAGTTCCTTTGTTATCGATTACAATATATTTGTATTCTTTT
>MGOS01000086.1:770-2539 GCA_001797185.1 Clostridiales bacterium GWB2_37_7 | reverse complement strand
ATATGCCATTGTTACAAGATGACCAAAGCACCATGTGATGATGGTATTTGCCGTTTCAGCATAACCCCTGCCTCTATCTGATGATGATATCTGTACACCCAAAGCACTTGCAAAACTGGCTGCAACAGATGGCTTTTCCGTTATATATAATTGCTTACTCAAAATTTCACCCATAATAATTAATAGGCTGCAAGCATAATGTTTGCTATCAGTTCATGCTCTGCCTATAGATCATTTCCTTTATTGAACTTTCTGTAATTCAAATATTTATGCAATCTCCCTGTGTATGTACAAATCAACGATAGTGCATTTCTTGCATATTTCAGCTTACATATCCAGATTAGAATGTACAACTATACTTTATTTCACTATTGTTTTATTCAGCTCATCAATATATAGAAAAGGGAGAAATATAATTTATTTCTCCCCAGTCTTTTATAGCTCTATTTTTGCTACTATAGCATATTTCTTATCGTTGGACTCAGCTCCGACAAAATGCCATTTTCCTGGAATACCCAAATCCTTGGTTAGTCCTTCTAGGGTATACATCATGATACCTGCATCCGTATAGCTTCCTTCGTTTTCAGGATTTAATATTGTCAGCTCTGCTACTCCATCTTTTAATATTATTCTGCAGGGCTGTAAGTTTTTATAAGAAGGAGCATTTCTAACATAGAAGAATACATCTGCCATGCCTCTGCTCTCCAGCTCCTCATAGGTCGCTTGTTTTCCCCATTCATATAAATATACGATCTCCCCTAGTGAATGTCTTACTTTGTCAGCAGATGTAGCCTCATTAACCTTTGTTCCATAGGGATCTTGTTTAAATGAGGGAGATTCACTTGTTACAGTCATTTTAGGTGCCTTTTGTTTAATCGCTTTCTCATCTGCCAGTCCGAATGCCAAAAGATAATTGATACTTCCTGCTTGATCTTTCAATAGCTTTGACTTCAAATCAGCAGATATGTCTTTGATATTTACCCAACAGCTGCCTAGATTCATCTCATACAGTTTTTTAACGATTGACTGCATATAAAATGCGCCATAGAATTCAATTTCAGGTTCTTCTTTTGAAATAGTAAGTCCAATATAATATGGACTCTTAATCATAATGCCGCTATAACCGCCAATACCCTCTAAGTTATTGAAAACCTCGTCACCGTTTTCCAGCATAATGAATGAAAAACCTTTTTCTCTGCCAATATTATTAATCTCTCCCAAATAAGCTTTGATATCATTGATATGCTTCTCTTCTAAATGGGTCCTCTCATAATCTCTGGTTGATAAAATACTTGCTGTGAATTCTTTAAAGCTCATAATTCCGCCTCCTTTTAAACAACTCTATTAATTATATATTAATACAAGCTGATATAAATATCAATGACTGATAGTAGATTGGATGCAATGGGAAACCATTGCATTTTATTAGTTAATCACATATTGATACAATGTTTCAATGTTCTCATCTAAAAACTTGCCTCGCTCTATAATGCAGGTTTTTAATTGCTGGAGTGCATCACCATAGCTCTTTGGATCTCGATCACCAATTAGCATTGGCACTTCAAATGTATAACCCCATACCTCAAAGTTTCTATCCACAGCGTCTCCTAGATATAATACTGTTTCATCAATGTTATTAAGAAGATATTCATCACTTAGCACGTTTTTCCTTAGTTCATGATACCGCTTAACGACTTTCTCTGCAAAGCTTCTATCTTGCAGAAGCCTTCCATACCAGTTGTTGTCGTGTACAACAAATTCTTGTATCC
>MGOS01000086.1:399-760 GCA_001797185.1 Clostridiales bacterium GWB2_37_7 | reverse complement strand
CCCTAAATCTTTATATACTATTGTAGATAGATAACCTGCGTCATTGACCATAGCAAACTCATTTATGATATAGTAGTCAACAAAAGAATCAACATCAATATATTTAGAATACCCTTTTTCAATATCATTGAATTGATCAGAATAAAGTACTCTTTCAAATTCACTAATATCTTTTCTTATCCATTCTTTCTGGGTTTCCAATAATTTTTGTTTAGAGGGGTATCGAACACTATGCTCATAAGATGTTTTTCCTGCATCAGAACCGTAGCTATTGATTACATGATCTGTAGTATCTGATCTTTCACGTTGGAGCATATATGCAGTTTCACCATTAATCAGACTAAAGTCTTTTAAGTCAATT
>MGOS01000086.1:0-366 GCA_001797185.1 Clostridiales bacterium GWB2_37_7 | reverse complement strand
AAATATATCCCTTGATACACACCATCTAGAAAGACCTCACCATATCGTGTATCCGGTGCCCAATCCATAATCTCACGGGCAATGCCATAAAGAAGTCTGTTCCTAATTAATGTCCTGTCTAAAAAAGGCCCATTTAAAACCCAGTCCTCATCTTTAGACATACCCATTACAGAGATGTTTTTCTTTTTTGTGCTTCCCTTTTCCTCAAAAAATTCAAGACTATACTGTTTTTTATCAAACAGCCTAGAAGAACTCCCTCTATATTTCAATGCAGCTGCAGTTTGAAAATCATATACATCATCAATGTAGTTTTTATCCGAATTGTTATCAATAACTGTTATGGTAGACCAAATAATTTCTTCTTCT
>MGOS01000085.1:53981-75527 GCA_001797185.1 Clostridiales bacterium GWB2_37_7 | reverse complement strand
GTATTTGCATGTGATGCAGGAATGGGCTCAAGTGCCATGGGAGCAAGCATTCTAAAGAATAAGCTGAAGAAAGCAGGACTGAACATAGTGGTCGTGAATGCAGCTATTGAAGAAATACCTGCAGATGCTGATGTAGTAGTAACTCATGAGAACTTGACTGCAAGAGCAAAGTCAGCCAGACCCAATGCAGAGCATATTTCAATTAACGAATTTCTAGATGAATCGCAATATGATTCACTGATAAATAACCTGGATAAATCAAAAACGAATAAGCAAGAAATGGTTAATGCAGAAGAAAAAAATGTAATTTTGAAAAAAGAAAATATATTGGTAAATCAAATGAGCGTAGACTTTGAGACAGCAATAAGACAAGCAGGTGAGCTGCTCTATAACAATGGCTATGTAGAATATGATTATATTGAAGCAATGTTGGAAAGAGAAAGACAATTGACTTCCTATATAGGTAAGGGTGTTGCGATACCGCATGGTGTGAGCAAGGCAAAGGAGAGAATTAAGAAGTCAGGGATGGTTGTATTGCAATATCCGGATGGAGTTGACTTCAATGGAGAAATGGCATACTTGATAATTGGTATTGCTGGAGTTGGAAATGAACATATCAGCATATTATCTAATATTGCAACTGCCATAGAAGAAGACGCAGAAGCTGAAAAGCTTATTGCATCAAAGGATGCAGATCTGATACACAGTATATTTACTTCAAAGTAGTTAGAGGTGAGGAAATGATAATAACTGTAACACTTAACCCTGCAGTAGATAAGGTAATGGTTATAAAGGATTTTAAAGCAGGAAGTGTCAACCGTGCATCAGAAATGATGGTGGAGGCAGGGGGAAAGGGTATCAATGTATCCAAGACCATAACCAGCATAGGTGGAAGCAGCAAGGCTTTGGGCATATTGGCAGGGCAAAGTGGCAGCTTCATTGAGAAGAGTCTACAGTCAATGAATATAGATTGTGAATTTGTTTATGTAGAGGGTGAGACCAGAACCAACGTAAAGATCTCAGACCCTATAAACAATATGGTTACCGATATAAATGAGCCTGGACCTTTTGTAAGTCAAGACGCAGTAGACGAACTCAGCAAGCTGCTGTTTAATGGCTTGGGCAAGGAAGACTTGCTTATATTTACCGGAAGCACACCTCAAGGAGTGAATAAGGATATTTACAAGTATTGGATAACAGCAGCGAAGGCTTTTGGGATTCGCTGTGTACTTGATGCAGATGGAGAACTGCTGGCAAACGGAGTTGAAGCAGGTCCATACCTTGTAAAGCCAAATATTCATGAGCTTGAGAGACTGTATGGCGCCCAAACCAATAGTACAGATGAGATTATTGAACTGGCTGAGAGATTATTAGAAAAAGGTACTGAAATGGTAGCTGTGTCCTGCGGTGAAAAAGGAGCAGTTTTTGTAACAAGTTCATGGGTTGTCACTGTTGAGGGGATAATGACAACGGTCAAAAGCACTGTGGGGGCCGGAGATGCAATGGTTGCAGCCCTAAGCTATGGGCTTCATGAGAAGCTGAAGCCAGAGGAAATAATCAAGCTGGCAGTAGCAAGCGGTACAGCTACTGTAATGAGCTATGGAAATCAGCCATCCAAAGTGGATATAGACAGCTTAATTGAACAGATAAATGTCAAATTTCGATATAGATGATAAAAACATGGGGGTATTAAAATGAAGTCAAAAGCAGTTAGATTGTACGGAGCAAATGATTTAAGATTAGAGGAATTTGATTTGCCGCAAATAAAGGAAGATGAAATACTCGTCAAGGTTATAACTGACAGCATATGCATGTCAACCTATAAAGCAGCAATACAAGGAACGAAGCACAAGAGGGTACCACCTGATATAGATCAGAATCCTATAATTATAGGTCATGAGTTTGCAGGGGTTATTATAGAAGTAGGCGATAAGTGGAAGCATCAGTTTAAGGCAGGAGAAAAATTTGCGATTCAGCCAGCGCTGAACTACAAGGGCAGCCTATACTCTCCGGGATACTCATTTCCGTTTTTCGGTGGAGCGGCAACCTACACCGTAATACCTCATCAGGTAATGGAGCTGGGATGCTTGTTGAACTACAGTGGGGAAGCTTATTTTGATGCATCCTTATCTGAGCCTATGTCCTGTATCATCGGAGCATTCCATTCTACCTATCATACGAAGCCAGGCTGCTATGAGCACCAGATGGGAAATAAGCAGGGTGGCAAGATGGCAATTCTTGCGGGCGCAGGGGCAATGGGGCTGGGAGCAATTGATTACGCCATTCACAATGAACTCAGACCTAGTCTATTGGTTGTTACTGATATAGATGATGAGAGACTCAACAGAGCAGCGGCTATATTTAATGAAAAGGTGGCAGCTGAGGCAGGTGTAGAGATTAAGTTTGTAAATACAAAGAATCTGCAAAATGCAGAAGAATATTTATTGTCTCTATCGAATCATACAGGCTACGATGATGTATATGTATACGCACCGGTTTCTGGTATAGTAGAGGAAGCAGACAAAATATTAGCCCGAGACGGCTGCTTGAACTTCTTTGCAGGGCCTGTAGATCCGGAGTTCACAGCAAAACTTAATTTCTATAATGTACATTATACTTCAACTCATATAGTAGGCACCAGTGGAGGCAACACTGACGATATGCTGGAATCTCTGAAGATGACAGAACAAAAACTTATAAATCCCGCTGTTATGGTAACTCATATAGGTGGAATAAACAGTGTTGCAGATGCGACATTAAACCTTCCAAAAATCCCGGGAGGAAAGAAGCTCATCTATACATGCATTGATATGGAGCTGACAGCCCTAGAAGAATTTGAAGAAAAAGGCAAGAATAATGTACACTACGCAAAATTAGCAGAGCTTATAGCCCAGCATAATGGTATATGGTCTGTGGAAGCTGAGAAGTATCTACTTGAAAATATGATAGATTAGTGAAAGGATAGGTGGAGAAATATGATTCAGGCAATTGTAGAAATAACAAATAATGAAGGACTGCATGCGAGACCGGCAAGCGATTTTTCAAAAACATCTATGAAATATAAGTCAGAGATCAAGGTTTATAAGAACAATGAAGAGAAGGCTTATAATCCTAAGAGTATTCTTTCTGTTATGAGTATGGGAGCAGTAAAAGGTGATGTCCTCCGCATTGAAGCATCAGGAGAAGATGAAGCTGCCGCCATTGAAGGATTAAAAACGATTTTAGAAAACTGTAATAAATAGGAGGACTCCCATGGAAAGTTTACTTGGAACAGGGGTTTCAAAAGGAATAGCCATTGGTTCTGTGCTCGTAAAAAAGGAAAGCTCAAGTGATTTTCAAAAGAAAAGCATTACAGATGTAGAGCATGAATGGGATAGATTTCAAAAGGCAATAGAAGCAGGAAAGAAGCAGCTTGAGGTGCTTGTGCAGCAATCCAGAGAGACCATCGGGGAGGATGAAGCTCAAATATTTGAGGCTCATATATTGATTTTAGAGGATGAAGAGCTGGCAAATCTGGTAAAAACACAGATAGACAATCAGAAGAAGAACACAGAATGGGCAGTGCATGAAGCGGCGGAGCACTTCGCCGTCATACTTGAGGGACTTGAGGATGAATATCTCAAGGAAAGAGCCCATGACATCAGGGATGTGTCCGCTAGACTTATTAGAATATTATCAGGAACGGACAAACATGAAATTCCTATTATGGACAAACCTTGTATAATCGTAGCCAGAGATTTATTGCCCGGTGAAATGGTGCATATAGATAAAGCGGTGGTGATGGGAATCATTACGGAAGCAGGGGCAAAAACGTCTCATACGGCTATATTGGCAAAGGCTATGGGTATACCCGCTATAGTTGGAGCAGAAGGTATTTTGGAAAAGGTAAAGGACCATGATACCATCGTGTTTGACGGTGAGCTAGGCAATTTGTTTATTAATCCTGATTCTGATATTTTGGAGCAATACAATCAGAAGCTGGAATTACTAAAAATACAAAAGAAGGAGCTTGAAAGCTTTAGAGATAGAGCCTCTATCACAAAAGATGGTGCAGATGTCGAGCTGTTCGGAAATATGGCAAGCGTTGCTGAGCTACCGGGACTTGTTGAAAACGGTGCGCAAGGCATTGGCCTTTTTAGAACTGAGTTTTTATATACCACTCAAGCTTCAGCACCTAGTGAAGAGGAACAGTTTGAAATCTATAAACTGACTGCAGAGAAAATGCAGGGTAAAACTGTGATAATAAGAACCTTGGATATCGGAGGCGACAAAGAAATACCTTATCTTGGTCTTGATAAAGAGGAAAATCCATTCCTAGGCTGCAGAGGCATAAGGCTATGCTTTGACAAGGTGGATATATGGAAGGTTCAACTAAGGGCGTTGTTAAGGGCAAGTATTTTTGGAGATATTAAAATAATGCTGCCCATGATATCTGTAATTGAGGAAGTAAGAAAAGCAAAAGAAATAATCAACGAAGTAAAAGAGGAATTAGAGAGCAGTGGTATCCCTTTTAATGAGAACCTGGAGATAGGTATAATGATTGAGACTCCGGCTGCTGCTATGATTGCAGATTCAATGGCTAGTGAGGTTGATTTCTTTAGTATTGGGACCAATGACCTCATACAATATACACTGGCATGTGATAGAATGAATCCCAAAATCTCATATTTGTACAGCCAATTTAATCCTTCGGTATTAAGACTGATCAAACATATTATTGATACAGGACATGAATATGGCATAAAGGTTGGTATGTGCGGTGAAGCAGCAGGAGATATACGCTTGATTCCTTTGTTTGTGGGCATGGGGCTTGATGAATTCAGCATGAATGCATCAGGACTCTTGGAAGCAAAAAAGGTGGTCACACAAATATCAAGGCTAGAAATGAGCAAGGTGGTGCCTGAGGTACTGAAGCTTAAGACGGCACAAGAGGTTGAGACATATCTGGCAGGCTTTTCTGCTATATAAGCATATTAAGATAGGGGTATTAGTGGTCACGCCCAGTAAATCGGAATAATCCAAAAGTTTGCTTTCCCTTTTGTTGCTATAAGCAAAATAATAAACCCGGCGAGCTGTATGAGCGCACCGGGTTTTACCCCATCCCGAATATTTTTTAGTCCACCGGCTGTATGTAGATTAGATCATAAGCATTGCCGGTGATGTCTATTTCTTTTATTTATTCTTTATATGACTTAATTATTTTATCAATTTTTTCTGAACTTAATTTTCCTCTGATAACTTTATAGTATACTCCGTTTATATTAACAGGCTCATCAAATATTATACTCATTATTAATTTATCTTTTATGTATAGATTAGCAGCCTGGTAATATCCTGCTATTACAGGTGCATTTATATCTTCAACAATCAAATACTTTCTTAAAAGATTCAAAAATTCATTAATCTCTGTCTTATCGACTAAAGTAACCCCATCCTGTCCAGGTCTTCCATAGAATATTCTAATCCTATCAATATCATTTAAATTCTCTTTTGTTATTTTATCTATATGCGTGGCTTTTATGTTAAGATTCGGGTAACCAGTTAGAATTGAAGTAATATATATTATGGCTAGAATTGACAATACATATTTAGCATATTTCATAATTTACTCCTATATTTATCTTTAATTATATTGTATTAAATTGGAGATTTTGTTTAAAAGTAATGTTGAGAAGTTCGATTTCTCAACATTACTTTCATTCACTTTTTAATCAACATAGGTCCAATAATTTGTTCCAAAACTGGATGCATCAAAGTCTAAGTACATTTCACCATTTGTGTTGGTGTCATGTACAATAATGAAATTTCCATCTACACTACTTTTATAATAACCTACTCCAGCCATAGTATGAGTTTTATATCCACTAGGATAGCCAGGTGCGGGTTGTGTATTGTTAACAACTGTGACCACTACAGGTTTATTACTATTTATTTGTAAACTGTATTCACTTAATGTAGATTTTGTTCTTCCAGCACCATCATTCCAACTGCTTACTATCATTCCATGGTCGTGCATAGTAGAAGAAATACCCATTGGTATCATGCCGATATTTGTTCCGCCACTACCATTCGTTCCCATATTACCTGCTAATTCCTCAATTAGAGTACTTTCATCTGGCAGCGAAGGCCATCTATATTTCAGTACCATTGCTGCAGATGTAGGGGAGCATCCTTGATACCACTGATAGTCGGGAACGCCACTTATAATTTTAGATGAAACAGACATTACTGTCATTTCGAGATCTGCAGGTTTTTGGGCTGAGATTAAAATGTCCCTTAAACTATTTGCACTTTTCTCATTTTTTGATTTATATACTTTATTTTTTGATTCTTTTTTTAATATTTCTATGTTCTCATCTGCAAGTTCAATATCAGTTTTTAAGTCTTTGTATTTATAGACTTCTTTGCCCTCTTTTTCTACTTTGTTTTTTACATAGTAATCTAGTGCGCCATTATAGATAGCAACGTTCTCAGCCGATTCCTTTATTTTACCATATGGAGAGCTTGAACCTATTGCAAACTCATATAGGTCCATCGCCTTTAATATTGCTTACTATAACATAGCCTTCTTCGCCAGATTTATTATTTTGTAAGTCAGCACTATAAGCTATTAATTTATCATCAAAATTATATAGTGGTGTTATACTTGTTACATCTACATCGTCCCAAACCTCACCACTAGTGCTTGTAAAGTAAAATGCTGCATTTTTTCCAATAGTATTAATTGTGGAGTCTTGAGCTGCAAATACATTATTTCCAAATGTACTTATTAATAATAGTACTGTCAACAATATAGAAATAATAATTTTGTGTTTTTTCATTTAATTACCTCCATTTAATAATAGGTAGTGTCATTACCCATGATTATTATACATTAAATTGGATAAAATGTAAATATATGTTACGAGACATATTTCTACCCAGACCGTAAGCACCTTTGTTAAGAAGTACAAAGCTTCTGGTCTTTCTGGCCTAGAAATGGGTAAAAGTACAGGGGCTCCACGTCACCTAAACCAGGAACAAGAAGAGGAGCTTGTAAATATTATTGTAACAAGGACTCCTGACGAATTCGGATATATTGCCAGAAAAAACTGGGATACAACAATTCTTAGGAAATTAGTTCTGCAACTCTTTGGGGTATCCTTTTACTGGATAATTCACGTATTCACCATGCAAAGCTGCTTAAGACCTTCTTAGGGGATACCCCTAGGCTGCAGCTTGTATTTCTACCACCTTATAGTCTAAAGCTAAATCTCAAAGAAGGGCTGTGGAAGTGGCTTAAGGATAGTGTTATTAATAATACTTTTTATCCTGCGGTTAATGAAATCTTCGAATTATAAAGAGAATCCCTTAAACTTGTTGCTGACGGCTTAAGGGATTCTTTATAAACTAAAACAATGTCTTATACTATTTTACAGGGGTAGCGGGCTCCTGCAGTTTTTTGGTTTCTTCCTTCAAAATATTAATTACACTAGCAATAAAGCCATAAATAATTTCAAATTCCTTTTCATCATATTTTAAATATAATTCAAGCATTGACTGAGTCATTGAATCAAAATATTTATTTACTTCGGCCTCTCGACCTGTAATAGGCTCGATTATAACCTTTCTTCTATCCTTAGGGTCTCTTTCGCGCTTGACTAATCCGGATTTTTCTAGCCTATCAATGACGTTTGTTATTGCTCCTGTCGTAAGTCCTGTTTTTCTAGCCAAATCACCGGCAGTAGTTACTTCGTTCCTATATACTGATTCAAGGCACTCAAATTCAGTGACTGTTATACCTAACTTTGAAGCTATGGCATTATGAAACATAATTGTCCATTTGCTCAATTCTTTTCCCATATCAATATTAGTTTCATTTACAGCAGATTTCTCATTCATTTACTTGACACCTCTGGCATTATAATATAAAATTATCTTAATAGTTAAGAAAATTAAAATTTAAGATAAATTACTATTAAGTTAATTATTAATCTAATTATAAACCAAGCAAAGATTTTTATCTACATTTAAAAGGAGATGGAAGCTATGAACAAGAAAAAAGGTTATAAAGGCATAGGAATGGAAGGAATGATTGCAAAGTCATATGCAAAGAACACTCAAAAAGACATAGTGGAGTATAGAAAACATGCAGAACTGGTAGCGGATCAGCTTGAGGAGAATGACAATGTCCTAGAAATTGCACCGGGACCGGGACATTCATCCATTGAACTAGCAAAGCTAGGCAGTTTTAACATAACAGGACTCGATATTAGCAAGACCTTTGTTGAGATTGCACAACAAAATGCAGAAGCAGAAAATGTAGCAGTTCAATTTTTGCAAGGGAATGCATCAGATATGCAATTTGAAGCGAATAGCTTTGACTTCATTTTCTGTCGTGCAGCCTTCAAAAATTTTGAGGAACCAATAGAAGCATTGAATGAAATGTATAGAGTAGCAAAACCAAATGGCAAAGTATTAATTAGTGATTTGAGAAAAGATGTAAGCAGCAAAAGTATAGATGAATATGTAGATAGTATGGGTATGAATATTGTAGATACACTTGCAACTAAATTAACCTTTAAGTCTATGTTAAAAAGTCGTGCTTATACGAAAGCGCAACTCGAAGAATTCATAACTAAATCAGATTTCAAAAAATACAGGATAGATATAAGCCCTATGGAATTTAGCATTTGGCTTGAAAAATAGCGTTCACATATTCTAATTAATAGTAGAAGTCCCTTAGTTTTGTAATGACAAGCTTAAGGGGCTTCTGCCATTATAACGAGGCAAAAATATGTCCCCCACTTCTATAAGTGGCGGGTTCCGATTTCAGCAACAGGAGGTGGGCATATATCCCCCTGCCTCGTTGAAACGCCTTGGGTAGTTTTTTGCAACAAGTGCAAAAAACTTTCAATAAATCTTGTTATAAAGTGCCAGTGTTTAAATTAATCTGCTTGTGGCGTATACTGAAAATATTAATTTGTAATAAAAGATGCTATTCACGTATAAAGATAAACTAAATATATGGGGAAATTACTATAAGAACACTTTAAGGAGATTATTCTATGACAGTACAAATAGCCATTGTTTTGCTTCTTAACTTTGTAATAACTCTGATAGGCACCCTGGCATATGCTGTAAGGCTTGTAGGAGTAAAAACGGGAAGAGTAGCAGTTTCCTTTGCCTTATTTAACATACTGGCTTTGATATCCCGAACGGCAAATACCTTTCAGGTTCCGCTTCTGACGAAGTATGTTGAGAAAAATCCATATTCAGAGACACTAATAGGACTCTTTAATCTAGTAATATTGACTGCTGTAATCGCATCTGCAATCGGAGCTTTTATGATACCTTTTTTTCAGAGAATATTCTATAAGGCAGTAGAGGCATTCTCGGTTAATCGCTCAGTTTACAAGCTAGTGCTGCACAGTTTTTCAAAATCCGGAGTCAAATATATCAAGGAAAATATAAGAATACCGTCAAAAATAAACTTCGGTATACTAAACCTGCGAAAGCTCCCCTTTAAGCTGATGCTTCTTAATACTATTTCTGTAACATTGCTTACAGTAGGGGCTCTCGCTCCAATATATGCAGGCAGCTTAGCACCCGAGGTGAGGGCAACTAGTATAACCCTAAGTGCTATTTTAAACGGTTTTGCAATAATAGTCATGGCAGTATTTATAGATCCATATTTATCAATTATGACGGATGATGTAATAGATGGTAAATGCAGTATGGCAGAGTTCAACAACTGTGTATCAGGCATGGTGATTACAAAAATTATAGGTACCGCACTGTCCTTTGTAGTGCTTGTACCTTCGGCATATTTAATTGTATGGGTCGCTAGATTTATATAATATAGAATAATTTATCTAAAGAATTGTAAAATAGATGATAATATAATATAATTAAAACCGAATATGTATTAATAAGGAGAATCACAATGAGTCTTTTTGAAATTTGGAGAAAAACAGCATATAATGAAGAAAATGATGAGCAGAGTCAAAGAGCGTTTTGGGAAAATTATTTTGAAGTAGAAGAGTCAATATATGAAAAGCTGCTGTCAAACCCATCGGAGCCTACAGTGGGCACAATCAAGGATTTGGCAGAAAAGTTCGGAACTGATACCATGACTTTTATAGGTTTTCTTGACGGCATCAACGATAGCCTAAAAGAGTCCTTAGAGTTGGAGCAGCTGAAGGAAGAAAGCAATATAAGTCTAAATATAGATTTGGAAAAGCTTTATTACAACATGCTGGCAGCAAAAGCTGAGTGGCTATACAGTCTACCACAGTGGGATGGGCTGCTGACAGAAGAGAGAAGAAAAGAGATTACAAAGGAACAAAGACTTTCCGGTACAATTGTTAAGGACAAGGAGCCAGGAAGAAATGATCCTTGCACTTGTGGAAGCGGCAAGAAATACAAAAAATGTTGCGGTGCAAATAAGTAATGCAAAAGCACGGAGCCTCGATGGCGCCGTGCTTTTACTTATGGGAGACAGATAAGTGTATAAATGGTAGAGATCATCTTTTGTAGGTCGGGAGGGTTGAGCTTCTTCCCACTTCCATACTATGTACATGCCCATATATGGTTACAAAATTATTTACGAATAATTAAATTTGTTACGGAAAAAAATAATAAAAAAAGAAAGGAAATAGAGATGGTCGTTTTAAATGAAAATATCAATAAACCTCCAATTGATCAAAGGCTGCCTGAGCAGCTAGCAACGGCTACCTTCTCTATGGGCTGATTTTGGGGACCGGATGCTCAGTTTGGGCTTCAAAAGGCTGTATATAGAACGAGGGTAGGCTACTGTGGGGGAACTACGGATAATCCAACATATGAGAAAATAGGAGACTATATTGAGACGATTCAACTGGATTATAACCCGCAAGAAATTACATATGAAGAGCTATTGAAAATGTTTTTTGACAATCATAGTCCGGAATATAATGTAGCTGTCAGACAGTATATGTCAGCTATTTTTTATCACGATGAAAAGCAGCAAAAAGCTGCCTTGGAGGCACTGGAGCTGGCACGGCAAAAAAGAGGGATTAAGATATATACATTAATAATGCCATACAAAAAGTTGTATTTAGCAGAGACATATCATCAGAAATATTATTTGCAGCTAGTAGATGTACTGAAAAATGATATAAAAAGCTACTATCCAAATTTTATAGACTTCATTAACTCTACTGCTTCAGCTAGAATTAATGGATATCTAAAGGGCATGGGGACGATGGAGCGGTTGGCAGAGGAATTCGAAGACCTAGGACTTTCTGATAAAGGCAAAAAACGTTTAATTGAGATTGTGGATTCATATCAGGAGGGTCGCTGACTACAGCGACCCTCCTAAATATTTAAACAGTTTTACTGGACTCTCATCAGAAGTTGTTGGATTTGCTGTCTATAGCCTTCGTCATCACATAGCCGTAACAGACTTTCTAGGAAATACCTGCTTTTGCTTTTGGGCGCTTTCTTATTAATCAGAAGCTTAATCAATACCATACAGGTATCATATTTTTGTACATGTGTATGGCCGTTTTCAAAGCCTTTGTCAATATTATGAATAACAAAGCCATCCTCTGACCTGTAAACCTTAAAATGAGTATTTTGATAAACCTGCATGCCCATATATCTACACCAGCCTATCATATATTATGTAATACAACGGTCCTATTACTTAAATATGCCAAAGTGGAAATTATATGATAATAAATACATGCGTTTATTTCGTAATAACATTTTCCTAGTAACATTATATGTTGGGATTGTTAATTCGATATAAAAAAATAGTAAATATATGTCCATAAGATTGTTAAGTTTATATTTTAATAATTTATACACTATTTATCAAAAATTAATATATTTGTAAAAAACATGTAACTCTACTGAAACATATAGGACGCTTTTGTAGTATATAGTAATGTTATAACGAGGCAAAAGATGTCCCCCACTTCAATAAGTTGCGGGTTCCGATTTCTGCATGAGGCGGTGGGCATATATCCTCTGCCTCGTTGAAACGCTCGGGTAGGTTTTTTGCAAAAAACACAAAAAACCTTTCAGTAAAATCTTGTTATAAGACAATTATGAGGTGATATTATGGACTTGATCGTATTGTGCATAATAATATTGGCAATGACGAGTATTAGAGCTTAAGGAATGCCAGCTTTCGGCTTATGGTATTAAGCTCTAAAAATCCTGCTACATGAATCTATAATGAACTTTACAATTATTGTGATATATGATAAAATATGCAAAACTAGTGAGTGTGCCTAGTTATGAGCGGCACAGGGATATTTCCTACACGTAGAATACTCTACGGAGTCACAGTAATGTGATTTCTATGGAGTTTTTTTATACCATAATTGACGGGAGGTAAGATATGTATACAGGTGAGAAAGTCAAACTCAGGGCATATAGAAGAGAGGATGTGGCATTGGCACAGCAGTATTTGAACGATGCTGAAACCAAGAGGTTTTTGATGCCGGGAGTTCCATATCCCTTTACCTTAGAGGAAGAAAACAAGTGGTTTGAAAACATATCATCTCATAAGGATATCTACAGCTTTGCTGTAGAAACTATTGCAGAAGGCAAGTACATCGGTGGCTGCGGTGTTAACGGATTGGACTGGAAAAACAGTGTAGCTACTGTAGGCATTTTCATTGGAGACAAGAACTATTGGGGCAAGGGCTATGGAACGGATGCCATGAAGGTGCTGTTAAAATTTATTTTTGAACAAATGAATATTAATAAAGTGAAGCTCTTTGTATATTCCTTTAATGAAAGAGCGGTTAAAAGCTATGAAAAATGCGGATTTGTAAGAGAAGGGGTTCTTAAACAAGAGATTTTCAGAGATGGCAAGTACAATGATGAATATGTAATGGCCATACTTAAGGAGGAATATTTCCAGCAAAAATTCATATAATAGTATTCCTTCATCAATATATCTGTTGGTATAAACAAAGCAGTATACCTGTTTTATAGGCAGGCATACTGCTTTGTTTTATTTATATAAATTTTCATGGTAAAGGCATTATATAAGGTGTACAATAGTGTTGGAAATTAAATGCAATTACCATTAATATATTTTGATTTTATTTATAAGGAGGAAGGCTATGCAAAACATTTTAAGAGAATTAACGCCCAATAGTGTTTTTAAATTTTTCGAGGAAATAGCTCAAATTCCTAGGTGCTCCGGTGATGAGCAAAGAATCAGCGATTATTTGGTGAATTTTGCAAAGGAGAGAAAGCTTGAGGTTACAAGAGACAAGGCTTTAAATGTAATTATAAAAAAGCCGGCAGCACCAGGCTATGAGAACGCTCCTACTGTGATACTTCAAGGACATATGGATATGGTATGTGAAAAAAATAAGGAAACAATCCATGACTTTGAGAAGGATCCAATAAAGCTTAGGATTGTAGATGATTTAATATTTGCCACAGAAACAACACTAGGAGCTGATAATGGGATAGCGTTGGCTTATGCATTGGCACTGCTTGAGGCCGATGATATTCTGCATCCAGCAATCGAAGCTTTGTTTACTACTGATGAGGAAAGTACAATGGGAGGAGCAATTGCATTGGATGGCAACAACCTAAAGGGCAGATTGCTAATAAATCTTGATTCGGAAGAAGAAGGCAAGCTGCTTGTAAGTAGTGCGGGAGGTACAAAAGCAAAGGTAGTGTTGCCAATAGCGTGGGAAAGTGCCAGAAGTGGAATGCATACCGTTAGGATTAGAATCGGTGGGCTCAAGGGTGGTCATTCCGGTATGGAGATCAACAAGCAAAGAGGAAATGCAAATAAGCTAATGGGTAGATTGCTAAATGATATAAAGGGTGAAATGGAAATCTTCTTAAATGAGATCAATGGCGGTGTGAAATCCAATGCTATTCCGAGAGAAGTAGATGTAGTTGCCCAAATCAGCAGGGAAAATCTGAGCAAGCTGGAAGCTAAAATGCAGCTATGGGAATTAGTGTTCAAAAATGAGCTGCGTGCTGCTGATCCTGAAATTTGTGTAAAGCTTGAAATAGAAGAACAATCCTTAGACAGAGTTTTTAATAAGGAGAGCTTAAACATGTTAACTGCATGCTTAATGCTGCTGCCAAATGGAATACAAAGCATGAGTATGGAAATAGAAGGATTGGTAGAGAGCTCAACCAATCTTGGGGTGGTGCAAACTGCAGGGGACAATATTTATTTGATAAATGAAATAAGAAGCTCTGTAAAAACACTTAAGAGAAGTACATTAAATACGATTAAGATGTTGGCTGAAACATTAGGTGGAGAGCTGAGAATTGAATCAGACTATCCAGAATGGGAATACAACCCCAATTCAGAAATGAGAAAGCTATTTCAAAAGGTTTATAAGGATATGTATAACAAAGAAGCAGAGATCATTGCTATACATGCCGGCTTGGAATGTGGTGTGCTTGCACAGAAGTTAGATGGACTTGACTCCATTTCCTTAGGTCCAAACATATTCGATGTACATACTCCAAAGGAGAATTTTAGCATTGCTTCAACGAAGAATGTATGGGAATATTTACTTGAAGTTCTAAAACAAATGAATACGATATAAAGAAAGTAAAAAAAATGAGGTACGATTCGTACCTCATAAATTTTTACTCTATATTATTTATAGAAATCGTGGTCACCAATTGTTTTTACAAAGGTCTTATTTTCTACAATCCATTTTCCGGCGGACTTGTCCGGGTTGAAGAAATATGTTGCAGTTCCTACAGGACGTTCACCGGCTAATGCCGCTCTGGCTGCCTGGATGCTAGCTGATGACGGTGTGTTGTAAATTGTACCGTCTTCAACAGGACTGAACTGAGGTATACCTTGGTAATACTCAAATATTACTCCCTTAATTGTGTTAGGGAACAAACTTGAGTTTACTCTATTTAGCACTACATTTCCAACTGCAACCTTGCCAGCATAAGGCTCTGCTTCCGCTTCAGCATGAATTATTCTAGACAGCCAATATAAGTTTGTAGCCGCTGTTGTAGTGGTAGATCTAGAAGTAGTCTGAGCATAAAGGTAGGTTTGAGTTTGATTGCCTGCTATACCGTCAATTTGAATTCTTTTTGCAGTTTGGAACTTTATCACGGCACTTTTCGTCATACTACCATAAATACCATCTGCAGCACCTCTTAAATAGCCCTGCGCTGTAAGAGCCTTTTGCAGGGTAACGACTGCAGTACCCCTGCTTCCGTATCTTAGCAAGGGGTATGTAGCAGCACTTGCTGCAAATACACTGCTAAAGCTTAGTGTAAAAATCAGCACTACTAAAATAAATCCCACAAGTCTTTTTTGCGTATTTTTCATCACAATACACTCCTTCCTTGGTTTGCTTCCGAAGTTAGCTGACGGGTGCGGGCTAGAAGGTGCCCTACCACAAATAACTGTGGATTAACCCCAAAACTGGTTCCTCCGTACTCGGATAATCCGAGATTCAGCATATGCTTGTGTTATAAAAGCAATTATACTAAAATGACAACATTATGTCAACCTTTGGAAAATATTGCATTGTACATGCTATATTTGGAATATTGTGTTAGACATGTTATTTTCTATTGAAATTAATAATGTAAATTTGATTTATGTAATGTGAAAAATAAATGAATCATATGATATATAAAAGGCTTCAAAGGAAGGAGTGTGAATTATGGAATATACTATTAACCCTTATGATTCTAAGGAATATTCAGAATGTCAAAAACGGAATATAAAAGTTAATGGAAAAGGAATCGTAGAAGCAGAACCGGATATCGTTGTGATATCATTGGGTGTAGTAACAAAGGATAAAAATCCTCAAAGTGTACAAAATCTAAATGATGAAATTTC
Organism: Clostridiales bacterium GWB2_37_7; assembly: GCA_001797185.1. Lineage (GTDB taxonomy): Bacteria > Bacillota > Clostridia > Lutisporales > Lutisporaceae > GWB2-37-7. Next base: position 59,692 of record MGOS01000085.1, on the reverse strand, counting down.
AAAAAAACTAATAAATGCATTAATGAGAGCGGGAATTTCGAGAGATGATATAAAAACCAGCTCATACTCCATATATCCTGAATATGACTATGTAGATGGCAAGCAGCTTTTATCCGGCTATACGGCTTCTCATATATTACAAGTGAAGGTCAGAGATATAAAAAAGGCTGGAGAAGTAATCAGTACAGCTGTTCAAAATGGAGCAAATCAAATTAATAAAGTGGATTTTACTTTGGAGGATGCGAAATATCAGTATAATAAGGCGCTCAAACTAGCGGTAAAGGATGCAGCATTAAAAGCACAAGCCATAGCCAATGCTATGAAGGTATCCTTTGACACAATACCATGCAGCATTACAGAACAGTCAACATCTTTTACACCCTTGTCAGAGCAAGGCATAATGAAGCTTGCAGCAACGGAGGCTGTGATGCCCGGAAAGATAGAAATAATAGCAATGGTAGAGGCAGAATTTGAATTTGCGGTTTAAGCATTTAAAGAATTACAAGATTAAATTTATATAGTTCACTATATACAAGTAGGCTTTTATAACGAGGCAAAAATATGTCTCCCACTTCTATAAGTGGCGGGTTCCGATTTCAGCAACAGGAGGTGGGCATATATCCCCCTGCCTCGTTGAAACGCCTTGGGTAGTTTTTTGCAACAAGTGCAAAAAACTTTCAATAAATCTTGTTATAACAATAAAGGAATGTCCAGCACCTTTACTATTGTGTTGGACATTCCTTTTTATACTATTATTTCTTTTTAGGATTAGCTTTTTTCAAATTAACTTCATATGAAAATTCTACAGGACTCTTGTCGTCTATAGTAGCGGCATAGGATATGATCATATAATTCTTTCCGTTCTGGAATAACTGTCTTAGAGTTAATGCATCCTCTTCAGTTACATTAAATGGATCAACGGTTATGACCTTATAATCGATTTTATTACCCTTCTTATTGCCAATTTCTTTTTCATTAATAAATGTCACAGTATAATTCACATATTCACCCGCTACTTCAGCCATTGATTTGAATTCATCTGTAGAGCTTCCATCATTAACAAAACCAATTTCTGGGATTTTAATATTATCAATGTACCAGCCTGTGTCATTGTATCCCCAATCAGTTAAATATCGGAAGGATATCAATATCTTTTGACCAGCATATTCAGTTAAATCAAAGGTTTCCTTTTGCCAGTCTTCATAATAGCCTGTAAATCCTGGCACATTTTCTTTAATCTTTGGATAGCCTTCTTCCACTACATCGCTGCGTGTATTTTCATTTGCAAGGCTAACCCAAGTTTTACCGCCATCTATGGAAGCTTGAACAACACCAAAATCCCATTGCTCTTCAATATCTATAAAATTATCAAACTCTAGTGTCGCTTTTTCTACATTGGAAAGATCTGCTTCAAAGATTAAAGCATTATCTGCTTCGTCTCCCTCATTGCCCCACAACACTTGATTGTCAGTTCCTAATGGGTCAGCTACTGATTCCCAAGGAGTTGATAGGAAATCTACACCATCAAAGGAGATGCTTCTAATTTTATCTTTGAAATCTAATACTTTGAAATCTCCGCCCCAAGCAGGAACCCCTTCTTTGTCATATGCCACAGCTTTTTCATAGTTAACTGTTATGCCACGTTTTGTACCTTCGTTATCGACAGCAAGGTCACGAAGGTCAATGCTATCAAAATCATAGACTCCGTTGCCTACTTTATCAGTGTCTAAAGCCAAAGCAGTTATAAAGTTTTGATAAAGCCCAGCGAAATCAAGATTAATTCTATTTGCTTCCAATACTGCATTAATACTATCGATTCCTTGAGCTTCATTCAATGCTAAATCACGAATGAACTCTTGACCAAATTTGTCATTCATGTATAACGTAAACAAATATACTTGGCCATAATCTGCAATTGTTTCAGGACCAGTTGCCGCTTCACGGTGTTCATCCCAATTCACCAGAGAATTCTCTGGATGGTCTAGGTAGAAGTTAATGGAGCGGTCATCGTGACCATATCCACCAAGATATTCGGCGAAAGTAGACATGCCTTCGTTGATCCATGACTCTTCTGCGCTATCATTATCAGCATGAATTAAGTGCTGAAGCTCATGAATAGTGGTTCCGAAGAATGTGTTCTCTAAACGAGTTTCCCAATTGTTTGTATCGATTGTAATGATATTTCTATCTATGTAATTTTCTAGCGTTTGCCAGAAGAAACCAGCGACAAAGAATGGATAGGTGGGATCGTTATAGTTATCATCAATAATGTTATCTACCAGCATAATAACTTTGTCGCTGCCTGTATAATAATCCGCTGGAAGTCCTACTATTCCGGGTAACGGAGCACGTGAGCCATCGTGTATGTCGGGTGTTCCAAAGAATTCAGTGTCTACAGGATAAATATTGTTGTCAAACTCATCACGAAGCTTGTCGACCTGCTGTTGTGTAATTACAGGAATTGGACGAGGATCTCCTATTGGAAATGCTAGACTATTAGCAACCCAAATCTCAATATTCTCGCCAACGCTTCGCAGCGTAAAAGTTTTTAGTTTTAAATTTCTGTTCAAGAAATATTTTGTTCCCCCATCGTATGTAAATGAACTAGCAGTTGTTGGGTCACCAGAAATTTCACTTTCATCAAAATTAATTTGCGACGCTTGCTCCTTAAGCTTCTTTTCGGCTTGCTTCAGGAATGAGGCGTCTTTAGACAGCTGATCCAACTGACTATCGATATCAATACGATCCCCATATCGCTCTACATTCCAGTTTGAATAAAAATCCGCTTCTACTTTTGCTACATTCGCAGCAAAAGGGATCAAAACAGAGAGTGCAAATATGACCATTGTTAAAAGTGATACAATTTTTTTTGTTTTCATACGAATCTCCTTTCGTTATTGGGAAATTTTACAATCATGATAGCATGATAAACATGGAAAATAAATAAAATTCGTTTTACAAATTCTTACTATGTAAGCTATAATTTTATTTATTAAACCAGATTTTTCTGTTATTATGATATATAAACCTATATTTTACAAATTTTTCGTAAAATGTATTGATGTTAGTAAAATATTATTACAGCATTGCTGTACCTCCATTATTTTTTTAATTGCATTATGCATAAGTGTTATTCGGTCGTAAAATGTGCAAACTATTCCTGTCATGTTTAATATTGTATAGGAAAGCATAGAATTTTTGATTGACGGGAGGAAAGAGATGAAGTGTAGAACTCTTATTAATATTATTGGAAAATACAATCACTATAGTATTTTGGCAGCTTTGAATCTTTGCCCTGATAGGGTAATTTTTATACGATTGACTGAGGATCAGGAATGCTGTGTAAATGCTATTGCCTGCATTGTAAATAGATTGCCTCATACAATGATGATAGAGCACATTATAACAGAGCAAAGCACTGCTGCAATATCAGAGGTATTTAACAAGTATGATAGTGAGGATACCTATCTCAATTTATCAGGTGGCAGCAAGCTAATGGGCTTGCTTGCATTTAAGGCTGCTTCGGGGAGTAAAGCTACGACTATTTATATCGACACTGACAATGGCAAAATACTAAGCTTGAAAAATGATGTTGAGGTATTATGTCCCATTGAGGTTGAGCTTACTGTGGAGGATTTAGTATGTAGCACAGGTGCAGAAATAATTAAGCACTCCACGGATATATATGACAAAAATGAATTCAAAGAATTGGTAGAATTCATGATTAAGAATTATGATATGTGGAAGTATGCAAAGAATATTTTGAGAAATACTCGCATCGTAAAGCAGTTTGTGATGCAGCCACTTTTTATAGAAATAATATCAGACAGCTTGTCATACATTCAAATAAAAGCCTTAGAGAGATTTCTAAAAGAGATTTTCGAAAAAAAGCTGATTACAGATTACAAATTCTATTATGATCATCTTGAATTCAACATCGCCACCAAGGAGGCAAAGGCATTTATTATGAGTGCTGGCAGTTGGCTCGAGGCGCTTACCTATAGGTGCATAAAAGAAATAAAAGAAGTAAATGATGCAGTGAGTGGAATGCTTTTTGTATGGGATGAGGAGGTCGAGGGGCATAACGAGCTGGATGTAGTTGCCGCTGTAAACTCACATTTGGTTTGCATATCCTGCAAGGACACTGAGAAATATGACGTAGAGGACTTAAATGAATTGGAAGTCTATGCAGAGCACTTGGGCGGGCGTAAGGTGACAAAGCTTCTAGTATCAACTCTAGCTCCTGAACGTGGAGAAATGACCTTTCAAAGAGCTGAGGAAATGGGAATAAATATTGTATTATTTAATGGAGATGTCAGCAGCTTCAAAGATAAGCTTCACAGACTCTTAATGCAGAGATATTGATGAGGTAATGAAGAATGGGGAACATTAAAAAAACAAGCCCCCAGTTCATAAGGCTGAGGGCTTGTTTTTTTAATAGCAGTCAAAGCTTTCGATTTGTCTCAAATCCATGCCGAAATATCTCCAGCTATAACCATTCCAGCGGTAACCGGAAACAGAACGTCTGCCTACAAAGGTTAACCATGCCCAGAAAGGTCTGCCATATGAGGGCCATATATATACATATTGATATTTGCAGGGTCTGATGGCACCTGGATCAACAGCTTTTAAGCTGGGACCGCTTCCTGTTGATTTGAGGGTAGGAGTTTTACTAGGTGGTGGACCGGATGGAGGTCCATCTTTACCCCCCGATGGCGGTCCAAAGGGTGGATTAAATCCAGGTCCTTGACCAGGGGAAAAGGGTGGGGCAAAACCGTTTGGTGAACGGAAATCTTCATCTTCATTTTCAGCGTTTTGCTGATTCATATAAGGACAGAAGAATGGATAAAATGGCATTCATATCACTCCTTGCAACGTGTTAATAGCAGTATATGAGCGAACCATATATATTGACCTAGTCCCAAATAAAAAGTACAACTATTACATAGTATTTGGGGCTCGATGAGCCAGATGTGTTATATTGACAGTATTGAGCTTCTATGTTAAATTAGACATTAACTATATCATGGAGGTATGACGGAAATGCATATGGCAGATGCCTTGATAACACCCGTGGTTGGCGGTACAATGTGGTTTGTTTCAACAGCTGTAATCCGTCATTCGATAAATAAAGTGAAATTAGAGCTGGACGATGCCAAGATACCTATGATGGGGGTCATGGGTGCCTTTGTATTTGCAGCACAGATGATAAACTTCTCCATACCCGGCACCGGCTCCAGCGGACACCTAGGCGGCGGCGTGCTGTTGGCAGTCATTCTTGGACCTTATGCCGGCTTTTTAGCAATGGCAGCAATACTGGCTATACAAGCTTTGTTTTTTGCAGATGGGGGACTGCTGGCATTGGGAGGCTCTATATTTAACTTAGGTTTTTATACCTGCTTTATTGCATATCCGCACATTTATAAGAGGATTTTGAAGAAAGGCTATTCTACTGCCCGCATTATCGGGGCATCGATTTTGGCATCTGTTGTAGGATTGCAGCTGGGTGCCTTTAGTGTAGTGGTTCAAACCATGCTATCCGGTAAGATAGAATTATCCTTTACTGCCTTCGCTATATTAATGCAGTCAATACATCTTGCTATCGGTATTGTTGAAGGCTTGATTACTGCGGCTGTAATAAACTTTGTATGGAAGGCAAGACCAGAATTGTTAGAAGGTGCTCCTAGGACTTCTATAAAATATAATATATC
>MGOS01000085.1:46369-53856 GCA_001797185.1 Clostridiales bacterium GWB2_37_7 | reverse complement strand
AATTAGAAAATAGCAGCTGGCTCCATCAAAGGTTGGCTGATTTGCAAAGTACAATCTCGTTGCTGCCGGACTATGGCTTCAAAGATTCAGCTGAGCAAAATTCAAGTAAGATACAAGCGGGTAAAAGTGTAGCAGGAATTGTTGGTGGATTCATTACTTTGTTGCTAGCAATGGGAATAGGACTTACTATAAAGCTATATACTAGAAAGCAAAAAAATAGTGGATAATGCAGTAGTGGGAGACTATGCCTTGAGATAAATATAACGAGGCAAAAATATTTCCCACACTTCACTAAGTGGCGTGTTCCGATTTCAGCAACAGGAGGTGGGCATATATCCCCCTGCCTCGTTGAAACGCCTTGGGTAGTTTTTTGCAACAAGTGCAAAAAACTTTCAATAAATCTTGTTATAATTATAGGAATTGATGATATGGCAAATATTACACAGGCTTATTATAAAATGTTTATATTGGATGAACTGGCAGCACAAAAGACGCCTATTCATAGAATTCATCCCGTAGTCAAGCTATTTGTGACACTACTGTATTTAGTAGTTGTGGTATCCTATGGCAAATATGAAATCGGCGGTCTTATACCTTTGATTCTTTACCCTGTTTTTATAATGGCCGCTGCAGAGATACCAATAAGACCTATGCTTGGAGGACTAGCAATTGCAGCACCTCTAGTAATTGGCATTGGGATATTTAATCCACTGCTGGATAGAACCATAGCTGTTACAGTCTTAGGAATTAATATTTCGGCAGGTGTAATTTCCTTTGCTGCCCTGATGCTGAAATGCGGTCTAACTGTATTGGCCGCATTATTGTTGCTGGCTACAACAGGTATAAACAACATATCAGCAGCCTTGCACAAACTCCATGTACCACAGGTTTTTATCATCCAGCTGTTGTTAACCTACAGATATATATCAGTGCTATTGACTGAGGCCTTCCGAATATACAATGCATATTTCTTACGGGCGCCACAGCAAAAGGGTATAAGCAGCAAGGTTTGGGGCCCCTTGCTGGGACAATTGCTGCTTCGAACCTATGATAGAGCGTGCAGAGTATATCAAGCCATGAAGCTGAGGGGCTTTGATAGCCAATACTATGGAGTAAGTATAGAGAAGACTTCCAGAGCGGATATTATATATATTGTATCTTGGGTTATATTCTTTGTAACTGTCAGGCTCTTTAATATACCAATGATTTTGGGATTACTAATAACAGAGGTGATAAAATGAGCCATCATATCGTTGATTTTGCTGATTTATCCTATGTTTACCCCGATGACAACAAAGCTGTTGAAAATATTAATATTCGAATCCATCATGGAGAATCTGTTGGTATTGTGGGAGCAAATGGGGCAGGAAAGTCAACCCTGTTGAAGCTGCTGGTAGGGTTATTAAAGCCCGCCAGGGGAGAGGTTAGACTGGGGGATATTCCTGTTACACCCAAAACCTTAAGTTTAATTAGGCAGAGAATTGGGTTTACCTTTCAAGATCCGGAGGATCAGCTATTTAATACCACGGTATACGATGATGTTGCCTTTGGACCAAGGAACTATGGCTTGGAAGAAAAGGAAGTAGAAAAAAGAGTCCTGCGAGCACTTCAAACAGTGGGGATAGAACACCTGTTGCAACGAGTGCCCTATAAACTGTCGGGAGGAGAAAAAAGAGCTGTGGCTATTGCAACAGTACTCTCGTTAGAACCTGATGTTTTAGCAATGGATGAGCCTTCAGCGGCGTTGGACCCTAAGTCTAGACGGCGTTTGATAAGACTGTTGCAAGGCTTTGAGCATACAAAAATTGTTGCAACACATGATTTGGATATGGTGTTGGAGCTCTGCAACAGAACAATTGTGCTGAAGGAGGGAAAGGTTAGATTTGATGGTCTAACCCGTGAAGTTATGACAAATGCAAAGCTTCTGGATGAGTGTGGCTTGGAACAACCGCTTTCCTTGCAGGGGTGTTTAGTATGTGGAGTGAAATAAAGAAGCTGCTTCGACGTGAAGCAGCTTTTGTATTATGTGTTAAATATTGTCCTTTGTATAAAGAAATTTTTCGAAATAGGGCTGGTCTTTAAGTAGTTTATCTAGCTTCGCTTTATATACTTCTGCATTTTTATCATCATTCAATTGTTCATATATAGTAAATAAGCCTTGATAAATAAAAATAAACATTTCGCTATCACCATTATTAAATATTAAATTCTCAGCTGTATTAAACATGCTTAATAAACCCGAATAATCTTTATTATTTAACTTCAAAGAAGCAGTGATAGTCAATAATTCTCCTCTAGCAACATCGTTGCAATTAGGATTTCTGATTATACTATCTACCATTTCTAAAGTTAAATCTTCCTCTTCTTTTAATATAAACATAGTTATTATCTTCTCAACCTTAGCATTTATCAGCTTAACTTCGTCACCTATTGATTGGAAATAGATGATTGCATCGTTAATGTAATTTAGTGAATTGTAATAATCACTACACACTCTGAAAAGTATAGACAAGTTTATATAACATCGATGCTCCATATACTTGTTTTCGGTAAGCTTATAATATTTTATTGCCTTCATACTACAATCGATGGCATTGTCTAATTTATCCATATTCTTGTAAGACAGTGCTAACAGCATATTAAATTCACCAAAGTTATAATACAATTCATGTTTTTTTGAGTGCAAAAGGGCTTCTTGTAGTATATCTGCTGTTAAACTATATTTTCGTTGATAATAATATGCCAGTGAAAGGTTGTAAAGTATATTGAGCTTTTGATTTACATTTTCATATGTAACAATGTTAAAACATGAATCTGATAAATTCAAATAATGCTCCATCTGCTCGTAATTTTTGTTTCTGTACATGACCAAGCTAAGATAGTTATACGCTTTACTAATATATTTATTATTTCCCTCAGATTTCAGATAATCTACGGAATTGATTAAATATTCATATGTAAGTTTATTATTTGTTTTATAGTATGCAATACCTAAGATACAATATAATATTCCGAGATATTGATTTTTTATATTTTTTAAATTGCTAAGTTTGTATTTAATAAAATTTTCGGAATTATTGATAATTTGCACATATTCTTCAGTATCCAATAGATACTCCAAATCAGTAATCAGATTTATAGAATCAGTATCATTCTCCACTAAAAAATAGCTAATGTGCTTATCTAGCTTTGTAGAGAGATATTCCAAGGTTTGCATTGATGGATATGACAAACCATTTTCAATTAGACTGATTAAGCTGCGAGAGATATTGCTGTCTGCTAATTCTTCCTGAGTCATTTTTTTCTCTTTTCTAGCTTCTTTTATTTTCTGACCTATAGGAATCATTATAACGCCCCCTAGTTTTCTCGTTGATCCAAATTAATCGTGAAGAAAATTTAGTTTAATAAACAAACTTGACTTATTGACAACGAATATAAAGTACTATATTGTATTATTATAACACATTGTTAATTAAAATAACATTTTGGGAGGTAGAAAAATGAAGAAAATTATCGTAATTTTAATTATATCTATTATGTTAGTAAGTATGATGATTGTAGGTTCTACTGTTAATTCAATAGCAGGAATTGAAATTCCAGAACCAAAGTCAATAAGAGTATAACTATTATTATCGGAATAATATCGAATAAGGTTTAGTTTTAGAATGAAATCTATGAAAACTTATCAAATAAAGTGAATTAAATTAACATTAGTATGTATAGTAACCCCCGAAATTATGATTTAAGCACTATCTAATAAATCCATTATGTACATAAACCCCCCGTGTCCCACCATACTTGCTGAATAGCAATGACTGGTGGGATGTTACATTTATATAGAAAATTTAATTTAAGCAGCAAATCCCACCATTCATTTTACTAAATAATGAATGGTGGGATTTCTATTGGAAAACAAGATAGGGTTCCTCAAATAGAGTCTATTTCCTATGATGAATTTTAACACTTATATTACAACCAATACTAACCTGTTGTGCTTGGGTAGCAATTGTATTAAACTGAAATAGTTATATTATGTAAACCAGGCTTGTAGCTATTATTTTAGGAGGTAGTATTATTGAATAAAAGGTTGATGCTTCGATTATGGGCATTCATGTTGGTGCTGATCATAGCTTTTCCGCAGTTGTCCTATGCTGCAGTTAACAATGTAGTTCCGACAAATGCGGTGGTTTTGTATATCGGCAGTAACAAAGCTTATGTAAACAAATTGGAAAGATTTATTGATGACAGCGACAAGAGTATTACACCCGTGGTACAAGCTAATAGAACCTTGGTACCAATCAGATTCGTAGCAGAAAGCATGGGTGCTGTTGTAGATTGGAATCAAGAAAATAAGACAATTACTATAAAGTATGGTTCAGATACAATTACGATGCAGCTAGGTAGCAAAGACATGTATAAAAATGGTGTAAAGTTTACAAGCGAAGTTGCACCATTCGTAAAAAATTCAAGGACACTGGTACCACTAAGGGTTATATCAGAGAGCCTTGGCAAGAATGTTTTCTATGACCGAAATGTAGTTCTTATAAGTGACAATACACAGAAGTTTAACGCAACAGTGGACAAGCCTATCATAGATAATATAATACAAAACTACGTGACTGGTCAGAAGCTTTCAGTAGAGCAGATTTCAACAATGGACAAGAGTGTAGTAGTAGTTTACAATCTGGATAATACAGGGAAATATGTTTCTCAAGGCAGCGGATTCTATATTGGTGGGGGCATTATTGTTACCAATTTTCATGTAATCGAAAATGCCAACAGAGTCATCATTGAAACTGAAGAAAATGTTAAATACGATGTAGAAGGTATAATAGCCTCAGATGCAAATACTGATCTGGCTATGCTAAAGCTAAAAAGTGATCCTAAGCTACCTGCAATGCAATTAGGCTTTGACCTAAGCCTGATAAAGGGTCAGTCGATTGTTACTATTGGGACACCTCAAGAGCTTAAGAATACTGTGTCAACAGGCATTGTCAGCGGGCTTAGAAAGCTTGCAGGCATAGATTTGATACAGATTTCTGCACCGATTACAAACGGCAGCTCCGGCGGACCTTTAATTGATATGTATGGTCGTGTAATTGGTATAAATTCTGCAGGGATTGATAACGGCAACTTGAATTTTGCAGTTTCAATAAATCATTTAAAGGATTGGTATAGCAGGTTTTCTGGGGTTAGCTTTGAGAATTTGCGTAATATAGGCAAAGAGAATTACCCAAAGGACAGTAATTTATCGGATACAGAAATATTGGAGGTGCTGAACAAAGTATCCTCAAGCTTTAACAATAAGAAAGTAAATGATTATATAAATAATTTTTACTATACCAGTGAAGCTGTAAAAGACGCCGAAGAGCAGCTGCTGACTGATTTATTCAAACAATTTGACATTGAAATGAAGATTCAGAACAGGAGGATTATCAAGAAAACAGCAAATGAGACTCTGGTGAGAGCGGAAACAAGCTACAAAGATAAACTAGGCCCCTATGGTTCGGAAGAAGTGCAAGCTGAAAGCAATTTGTTTTATCTCAAAAAATACGGAACGCAATGGAAGATTTACAGAGTAGATACTGAATATTTCGTCAATGAAGGAAAACCTTATACTCCAAGCAATGAAGGCTTAAATAGCAATGGCGGAGGGGTGTTCGAACCGGACAATACTGCCAAAACCGGTACAATTAAAGAAATTGATGTGCAAATGGCTATAGACAGCTTCAAATATAATCAGAGCAATAATAAAATCTACGCACTGAATAAGGCTAATAAAAAGCTTATAATCATCGATGCTGCTGATAAAAGCATAGAAAAGACAGTAAAGCTGAACAATAGACCCAGTGAAATTGCGATTTCAAAGGATAACAGCAAAGCATATATTACAAATGATGACTCTAATACCATAACAGAAGTAAGCTTGTGGGACAATACTATTACGAGGGAAATTCCATGGAATACGGCTAGTGCTCGAGCTGACAACAGACATTTTCATATTGAGTTTTATGATAATAAGCTTTACCTTATTGATGCTCAATGGACTCCTGCCTTGTGGATTTTGGATCTGAATACTATGAAGATCACAGATTACGGTCAAAATAGTAATTCCTCCAACATGGCTAAGGATAAGATTGACAATGTGGGAGATTTTGTTATAGATGAGCAAACAGGAGATATATACTTCTGGCAGCAATATGGCTGGGATGCAGGCTGGGCAGCCAGTGATCTGCACAAATATGAAAAGACTGCAAACGGCTACCAACTGGTTGAGAGTGCGGGTTTTGGCTATGATACTTTCAAAAGAGATCCTCTGGATGCACCTATAATGCTTGTAAAAGATAAAAATTGGGTTATTACAAAGAAGGTTATAGCAAATATGTACAATCTCAAGCAGAAAATTTATACATTTGATGAAGAAGTGTATGCCGTACATCCGCAAGGCTTGTATGCCGTAAGCAAAAAGAATGTATATGATTTGAAAAAGTTTGATAAAATCGGCACAGTTCCACTACAGAATGCTGATGCATACTTCTTTGATTCCTCCGGGGTGCTATATATGGTTAATAACAAAACATCAAAAATATTATATAGTACTTTGGAATAGCACGAATACAGACATCTATCCCACCATACATTGTACTAATATGCAATGAATGGTGGGATTTTTTTGATCAATAAGATATGGTTCTTTATGATAGCTATGGCTGTTGCCTTTGCTGCTACAAGCGGTAGGCTCGGGCTTTTGAGTGATGAGATATTCCGCTCCTTGACTACCTCTGTAGAGCTGGCCTTGGGTCTTATAGGCGGTATGGTATTGTGGTGCGGAGTATTGAAGGTAGCGGAGAAATCAGGCTTGGTAGATAAACTTTCAATACTGATTAGACCAGTTTTAAGGCTGATTTTTACAGGGCTGCCCGCTAAAAGCAACGCCATGGGGGCTATGGTTATGAATATGACCTCCAACATGCTGGGACTAGGAAATGCTGCAACACCCATGGGGTTAAAAGCCATGGATGAGCTGCAAAAACTAAATAGCAGAAAGGACACAGCCACCAATGCCATGTGCATGTTTCTGGTTATCAATGCTGCACCGCCTCAATTTATTCCTGCAACAGTCCTATCACTGAGGTCTTCTTTAGGCTCTGCAAATCCAGGAATTATAATACTTCCTGCTGTGTTAACCTCTATGTTTGCCCTTGCAACAGGGGTTGTTGCATGCAAATTGCTGGAGAAAACGACCGGAGGTGCTAGATGAGCTATATCATACCTTTGATCATATTGTTTATTCTAGCCCATGGATATATTAAGGGTGTCAAGGTATATGAGGTATTTATTGAGGGTGCTAAGGAGGGCTTGCTGATAACCTATAGGATTTTCCCATATATTGCAGCAATGCTTTTGGCGGTAGGCATGCTGCGCAGGTCTGGAGGACTGGATTTTATCTTGTACATATTAAGTCCTATAACCAATGCGTTGAGAAT
>MGOS01000085.1:45405-46353 GCA_001797185.1 Clostridiales bacterium GWB2_37_7 | reverse complement strand
CCTTTGGTCATTATGAAGCCCTTATCCGGCAGTGGCGCTCTCGGTGTGTTGGCAGATATATTGAAGAGATCAGGACCGGACAGCTTTAGTGGAATAGTTGCCAGTACTATAATGAGCAGTACAGAGACTATTTTTTATACAATCACTGTATATTTTGGTTCGGTAGGGATCAAGAATATAAGGCATACTTTAGCAGCTGCCCTGATTGCTGATTTGGCTGGAGTTGTTGGCGCTATAGTTATATGCACCATTTTATTTAAGTGAAATATTATAATATTGACAATAATTAATTATTGTTGTATATTTTTATCAATAAGTTAGAAAATATGAACAAAGGTAATGATGGGAAGAGTAAGTTGATTGAATTGTTTCAGAGAGCCGGTTGGATTATATATAATCCTTGGTGCGAGCCGGTACGCTAGATTGACTGAACATGGCCCCTGAACTTTGCGGGTGAGGTTTTACTAAGCCTGCGACGGCAGCCTACGTTATAAGGCCGGGTGATGCGCAACGTTGCAAGTCACTTATAGAGATTTTTGCAGTGATGCAAATGTAAATTTGGGTGGTAACACGAGGTCTTCGTCCCATGGTGGGGTGAGGCCTTTTTTATTTTTGTAATAAAAGGGAGGAATAAAGATGAACAAACCAAAGTTTTATATGACAACAGCCATAGCATATACATCAAGAATACCTCATATTGGAAACACATATGAAGCGGTGTTGTCAGATGCTATAGCAAGATTTAAAAGGATGACAGGGCATGATGTTTTTTTCTTAACGGGCACAGATGAGCACGGCCAGAAAATCCAGCAGCAGGCTATTGAGGATGGATTGACACCTAAGCAGCACGTGGACAAAATAGCCGGCGAAATCAAAAGAATCTGGGACTTCATGAATGTCAGTTATGACAAATTCATCAGGACCACAGACAAAGAGCATATTGAGACA
>MGOS01000085.1:41457-45387 GCA_001797185.1 Clostridiales bacterium GWB2_37_7 | reverse complement strand
AAATTGTATGACCAAGGAGATATCTATAAAAGCTCCTATGAGGGCTGGTATTGTACTCCATGTGAATCCTTTTATACTGAAACCCAACTGGTTGAGGGCAAATGTCCTGATTGCGGCAGAGATGTCCAAAAGGCAAGTGAAGAAGCATATTTCTTCAAGCTAGCGAAATATGCAGACAAATTGGTTAAACATATAGAGGAGAACCCAAACTTCATATGGCCGGAAGCAAGAAAAAATGAAATGATAAACAACTTTATTAAGCCGGGACTTCAGGATCTTTGTGTATCAAGAACCTCCTTTGATTGGGGTGTACCTGTAAGCTTTGATGACAAACATGTTGTTTATGTATGGATAGACGCTCTGTCTAACTACATCACAGCGCTTGGCTATAATCCGGAAGGTCAAAGCGGAGAGCTCTATAAAAAGTACTGGCCTGCAGATGTGCATATAATAGGTAAGGATATTGTCAGATTCCACACCATATATTGGCCTATCATCCTTATGGCTCTAGGTGAAGAGCTGCCTAAACAGGTTTATGGACACCCATGGCTGCTGCAGGGCAAGGATAAGATGTCTAAATCCAGAGGAAATGTAATATATGCAGAGGATTTGGTCAAGTATTTTGGCTTAGATGCAGTAAGATACTATCTGTTGAAGGAAATGCCTTTTGCACAGGATGGAAACATGACCCATGAGCATATCATCAGCAAGATTAACAGCGATTTAGCCAATAATTTAGGCAACCTGGTTAATCGAACTATTACTATGGTAGATAAATACTTCGGTGGAGTAATTGCTGAACCTGCTGCCAAAGAAGCTATTGATGATGACCTCATCAACTTAGTGCTAGAAACACCGGGCAAGGTCGAGGAAAAAATGAATGAGTATAGAGTTGCAGATGCATTGGAGGAAGTTATAGCATTATTGAAAAGAAGCAACAAATATATTGACGAAACACAGCCTTGGGTTCTGGCAAAGGATGAAGCAAGCAAAGTGAGACTTGCAACTGTATTATACAATCTGGTGGAAAGCATCAGGATAGCCTCTGTACTTTTAGTCCCTTTTATACCTGATACTGCTCTGGAAATACAAAGGCAGTTAAATGCTTCTAATACTGATTGGGAGAGTATTAAGTCCTTCAATGGAACAATCGTTGGAAGCAAGGTAAATGATGCAAAGCCGATTTTTGCCAGAATAGATGAAGTTAAGAAGCTTGCGGAAATAGAAGCAGAAAAAGAAGCGGAGGTTTCTGTTGAACAGCCTAAGAAAGAAGACAGGAAAGAGCCAAAGCATGAGCAGCCTAAGAAGGAAGAAGCAAAAGCGGGTAATGAGCTTATCACTATAGACGATTTCGCAAAGGTGCAGCTTAAGGTAGCAAAGGTTTTAGAATGCGAGAGAGTAGAAAAATCAGATAAACTTTTGAAGCTTCAATTAGAGGTTGGTGAAGAAAAAAGGCAGGTGGTTTCTGGTATAGCAAAGCAATATACACCTGAAGAGCTGATTGGAAAGTACGTAATATTGGTTGCTAACTTAAAGCCTGTAAAGCTAAGGGGTATCGAATCCAATGGCATGATTTTGGCGGCCTCTGATGATAGTGCATTGACATTGATAACGCCTATGGCTGACATAAAGTCAGGATCCGACGTAAGTTAAGTAAGAAAGGGAATGCAATATGTTGTTTGATACACATGCCCATTTGGATGATGGCAGATTTGATGAAGACCGCAAGCCGGTATTAGAGCAATGCAAGGCGGAAGGGGTGGAGCTGATATTAAATGCAGCCAGCGATGTGCGCAGCTCCCTTAAGTCAATTGCATTGGCGGAGGAATATGATTTTATATATGCCTCTGTGGGAGTGCACCCCCATGATGCAAAATCCATGGATAATAAAACAATTGATGTGCTCAGAGATTTATCCTCAAATCCTAAGGTAAAGGCAATAGGAGAAATTGGATTGGATTATCATTATGATTTTTCTCCTAGGGAGGTACAAAAACAAAGGTTTATGGAGCAGATAGATCTTGCGAAGCAGTTAAAGCTTCCAATTATAGTACATGATAGAGAATCACACGGAGATATTATCGAGATATTCAAAAATATGAATGTCAAAGGCATGGGCGGTGTACTGCACAGTTTTTCCGGCAGTGTTGAAATGGCAAGAGAATGCCTGAAGCTAGGGTTTTATTTATCCATCAGCGGTCCTATAACCTTCAAAAACAATATAAAAACTGTAGAAGTAGTAAGAGAAATACCGTTGGATATGCTGCTGATTGAAACGGATAGTCCGTATCTTACCCCTGTACCCTATCGGGGACAAAGAAATTATCCGGGTTATGTAAGATATGTGGCAGAAAAAATTGCAGAGATAAAAGGCATTGACTTTGAAGAGGTTGCACAGAAAACACTAGAAAATGGCAAAAAACTTTTCGGCATTTAACCTTACTATGTGACACTTTTGTGCAACATACATGTTGCGTGCAATGTTTTGACATATTAATACCAGATGAATTCTATACCGCACCTTGAATGGTGCGGTATTTTTTCGTAAAATAAGATAATCTATAGAACAAAATAGAATTATGTAAATTTGGAGGCCTTATGTACACATATCAGCCTCAAGACTCACTCTATATAAATTAATAAATAGATGTACCAACAACTGTGTTCTTTGCATCCGTAAAAAACCGGAGGCAATGGGGGTAGATTTGTGCATAGAAATATGCAAAGAAATTGCAGAAGGATTAGGGACAACCTTTAAGTTAGGGCATATATTAAAGTAGAAAGATGAAAGCAATGCATATAAATAGATTTATTGGAAACCATACATAATAGAGAAGTTTTAATAATAAAATAACCTATGTCTGTTGCACAGCTTCCTATAAATATTATGCAGTTAACAGTAAAATATTGGAAAAAAATTTGACAGCATATGAAAAAGAAGTTAAAATAACAGCAAGTTACCAAAAGGAGGTAAAGTAATGAAAATAAGCATAAATAATGGCAAGAGCTTAAAATATGTCAAGCTTGCGGCTGTTATCATGGTTTGCTTAGTACTTACTACATCTTTGGTCTATGGATGGATGAAAAAGGATATCATTATATCCGATGCAGGTAAAGAAATAGAAATCAGCACATTTAAGAATACAGTAGAAGATGTACTAAATGAGAAAGCAATTGAAATTGGTCCTTTTGATGAGATGAGTATTACTATGACAGAAAAACTAGAAGACGGTTTAAGTATAAGCATTCAAAGAGCCAAAAAGGTTAATATTAAGACTGCAGACAGCAATTTATTCATTTTCACTACTTTAAATACAGTGGAAAGTGTATTAGAAGAAGCTGAAATCTTTGTGGGAAGTAAGGATAGGGTCGAACCGGCCATTGATTCAAGCCTGCAAGAGGATATGCAGATTACTGTGATCCGAGTAGAAGAGAAGCTGGTAAGTGAAAAGATCCAATTAGAGTTTACCAACGAGGTCAAGAAGAATGAAAGCCTGCCAAAGGGTTTTGTAAACGTGGTTAAGAAGGGACAGCAAGGACAAAAAGAAGTTACTATTAAAATGGTATATGAAGACGGCAAGGAAGTCAGCAAGCAAATAGTAAATGAAAAAGTTATTCAAGAGCCTGTAAATGGAATTATCGAAGAGGGTATTAAAACCACTCTTGTTACCTCTAGAGGTCAGATGAAATTTACAAAAGCATTGAGTATGTCAGCAACAGCATATGATGCAACCTTCGAAAGCACTGGTAAAAACCCTGGGCATCCACAGTATGGCATTACTTATTCTGGGCTAAGAGTTAGACCAGGAATAGTTGCTGTTGACCCAAGAGTTATCCCTTTAGGTACATGGCTTTATGTTGAAGGCTATGGTGAAGCATTAGCAGCAGACATAGGCGGTGCAATAAAGGGTAACAAAATAGACCTGTATT
>MGOS01000085.1:41262-41416 GCA_001797185.1 Clostridiales bacterium GWB2_37_7 | reverse complement strand
AGAATATCCTGTGGAAATTCATTTTTAGGAGAATTGTGGGGGATAATATTGATAAAGGAAGTAATCGTTGTAGAAGGTAAAAATGATGCAGCCGCCATAAGGCGAGCGGTAGAAGCAGATATCATTATAACAAGCGGTTTTGGAATAACGAAGC
>MGOS01000085.1:39047-41206 GCA_001797185.1 Clostridiales bacterium GWB2_37_7 | reverse complement strand
GATCCGGATTTTATGGGTGAAAAAATAAGGAGCATAATATCTGCTAGAATAAAAGGTATCAAGCATGCGTTTATACCTGCAGAGGATGCAGCGTTTGAAAATGATATAGGAGTAGAAAATGCAAAACCGGAGGCTATTCTAAAGGCCTTAAGCATGGCGAAGGCAGAAAGCTCAGCAAAAAGAACTGAATTCTCAACAATAGATATGGCTGTGCATGGACTTGTAGGCTTGCCGGAGTCATCAGCTAAAAGAAGGAAGCTAGGCGCAGAACTGGGTATAGGCTATGCAAATGCCAAGCAGTTTGTAAATCGTCTTAATATATATGGTGTAAGCCGTCAGGAATTTGAAGCTGCATGCAACAGTTTATTTGATTGAATAGGAAAGTATAATTTCCTATTCAATGGGGGACCTGTCGTGAAATACGGAATATATGGGAAATCAGTGTTCAATGAGGCGAATATTCTAGTGTGAAGGAAGATGGAGTTTCTGATACGATGAGAGAATCCCCATGCCGTTAAAGGAGGTTGCTCAGGATGCTTGCATCCGTCGAAGGGAACCATAGGGTTCCTTAGCGAAAAATAGTGCGGCGTGAGACGCATTTTTGAATAATCAGCAAAGGATGAAATAAAATGAAAAACGTAATAAATCCATCAAGCACCAAAGAGCTGCTGAAACAGTTCGATTTTAGAATGACCAAAAGCTTGGGGCAGAACTTTCTAATCGATAAGAGTATATTAGACAAAATAATAGAGGGGGCGGAGCTGACAAAGGATGACTCTGTATTGGAGATAGGTCCGGGTATGGGCTCTATGACTCAAAAGCTCTGTGAAAGCGCTGCGAAGGTGGTGGCGGTAGAAATAGACAAGAAGCTGCTGCCAGTATTAAAGGTTACCTTGGAAGAATATGAGAATGTAACAGTAATAAATGGGGATATACTAAAATTAAATCTGAAGGATACATTACAGGAGCATTTTGGAGACCGTAAAGTAAAGGTAGTAGCGAATCTGCCTTATTATATAACAACACCGATTATTATGAAGCTATTGGAGGAAAAGCTTAATCTTAATAGCATTACAATTATGGTTCAAAAAGAAGTAGGTGATAGAATCAAGGCTGTCCCGGGAGGAAAGGAATATGGTGCATTATCTGTCGCAGTACAGTATTATGCCAAACCAAGTCAAGTATTGTTGGTACCACCTCACTCCTTTATACCTCAGCCAGAAGTAGATTCTATCGTATTAAAGCTGGATATATTGTCTAAACCAGCTGTAGAGGTTGAAAGTGAAAGCCTGTTCTTTCGAGTGGTCAAGGCCTCCTTTGGACAAAGAAGAAAAACGCTGCTTAATGCTTTAACAGCAGGCAACTTAGGTCTTTCGAAGGAGCAGATGAAGGAGGTCTTGAACAGTGTTGGTGTTGAAGAAAGTAGGCGGGGGGAAACCTTGTCTCTACAGGAATTTGCAAATATCGCCAACAAGCTGTATAAATATTTTTAAGAAATAGGTTCATAAACAACCCCCTTATTCATATATTAGTAATGACTATGTATAAAAGGGGGTTATTCTATGCCTTTAAATAATGAATATAAACGCTATTTTATCATTCTTCAGGAAGACGATAAGGGATACGAAATGGCTGCCGGAAAGATTCCGACAGGCTACGCAAAAATTGAAATAAAGAGCGGAAAAGGTAAGCTTACAGCTTATGCACAAAACGTAAAATATGGTGAAAAAGTAGATTACAGAATGCTTCTTATTGCACCAACCAAGAAGGCAGCAGTAGATATGGGCCGACTTATGGTGGATGGCAGTGGAAGGGGAGAGCTCAATGTAGAGTTTGACGCTGATAATGTCATGAAAAGTGGTATGAATATATCTGAATTTATGGTAGCTGCTGTACAAGCAAGCACTGCAACTCCATTGGCCGGATATACGGGAAGAGACAAGGTACAATGGAAGAACTCATATCATATCGTCAATAAGCCACAAGATAGAATTGACAAGAACATACAAAACATAGAAGAGGTTGTAATTCCTGTACAAACAAAACCTATGGGGATGCCTCAACTGCCTAAGGTTACTCTAGAAGGAGTAGTAGAAGGTGCTAAGGACATAGTTGAGGTAGTAGTAGAGGGAGCAAAAGACGTAGTATCGGATTTTGTT
>MGOS01000085.1:2600-38980 GCA_001797185.1 Clostridiales bacterium GWB2_37_7 | reverse complement strand
CAGTTGAACCCATAGAAGAGATAGTGCCTGTGCAGCCGATAATCATGCCATCACCTATAAAACCTAAAAAAGAGCCTGTCCCAATACAGATAGTAACTGAGCCAGTAGTAATGCAGCCTATACCAATACCTGCGCCAATACATGAACCAAAGCCTGAACCAATAAAACCTAAAAAAGAACCTGTACCAATACAAATAGTAACTGAGCCAGTGGTAATGCAGCCTATACCAACACCTGAGCCAGTACCAGTTCCGAAGCCTGAACCAATACCAGTGCCAATTGTAAAGCCGGAGCCCACTAAGCCTGTTGAGATGCTTCCACAAAAGCCCTTGTTCGAAACTCAAACAGAAATAAAGGCTAAGTTTGTAATAGAAATGGAAGAGGAACATCCTCACAAGCCTCATTATGAATGTGAAATACAATGCCCGGAAATCGACTATAAGAACTATTACTATGATGAGGACAGTGAAAGCGATAGTGATAGCGACTGTGATGATAGAGACAAAAAGAAACACCTTGGACATAAAGAAGATGACGAAATGGAGCTTGGCTATGAAAATCATCCTTACTACTCAAGCCCGATGTATAGAAGACTTGAAAAGGTTTTAGGAAAATTGAGGGAATACGAGCCCTTTGACGAGGATGATTCTAAAGAAAAGTGGTTTAAAGTCGAAGATGATGTTTACTTGTTAAATAGTGCAACTATACCTTTAATGGGCGCAATAATGCCAGTGGGTTATCCATTTATGTGCAATGAATGCACAATGATTGGCAGAAAGGATTATATATTAGGCGTTAAATATGCAAGAGGTCGCAAGGATAAGAAGTATATTAAGATTATCATGTTTGGTATTCCTGGAATGTACAACAAGCAAGAGGAAAGATATTACAGGTTGCGAGGCTATACGCACTTTAAACCGCATAAATCTAAGAATCACGGCTATTGGATCATGCCAGTTGATGTAGTGACCGGCGAAATTATAATGAAATAGCTATATATTAATAAATACTTATGTTAAAATACTAATGTACAAAGGATATCATACAAAGGGTGATTTAATTAAGATGAGATATGATAATATAGTTGATCGGAAGCTTTTAAGAAATATTGATATTGGTATTGTTGTGACCGCAATAATTTTAATAATAATCGGCATAGTAGGGATTGCAAGCGCAACACAGGTTACAAGTGGCGGCACTCCAAAGTATATAACGATTCAAGGAGTAGCTTTTGTGTTGGGTATTATTGCAGTACTGCTGCTGTTATTGATTGACTATAACAGCTTTGGAGATATGCAGACAGCAATATATATAATAAATGTTTTGCTGCTGCTTTCTGTTTTTGTCTTGGGCAAGGAAGTTAAAGGGGCAAAAAGCTGGATTGATTTAGGACCGATTAACTTTCAACCCTCTGAGCTTGTCAAAATCGGTTTTATACTGGCCTTTGCCAAGCATTTGGAAACACGGAAGGATAAGTTGAATTCTATTAAGAATGTTGCTATAAGCGTGCTTTATATCATTGTGCCAATTGCACTTATACAGTTGCAAAATGATACCGGAACTATGCTTGTATTTATGTTTATATCTGCCATGATGTTTTTTGCAGCAGGAATTAACTATAAGTACATCATTGGTGCAGTAGGCGCTTTTATATTAAGTGCGCCGTTATTGTGGTTTTTCGCTTTGCAGGAGTATCAAAAAAAACGAATATTGGTTTTTCTCAATCCTGAATTGGATCCGAGAGGAAGCGGGTACCACGTTATTCAGTCTAAAACAGCCATCGGCTCAGGTCAGTTCTTTGGAGAGGGCTTGTTTAATGGTACCTTAAACAATAATGGATTTATTCCTGAAAGACATACCGACTTTATATTTTCGGTACTCGGCGAAGAGCTTGGTTTTGTAGGTGCAGTGTTTGTCGTTATTCTTTTTACTATATTGCTCTTAAGATGCGTATATGTGGCAAAAGCGGCCAAGGATACTTATGGTATGCTTATATGTGTTGGTGTTACTGCTATGTATCTATTCCATGTATTGGAGAATATAGGTATGACAATTGGTATAATGCCGGTAACCGGAATACCGCTTCCTTTTGTTAGCTATGGGGGCAGCTCGTTGTTGACCAATATGCTGGCTTTGGGCTTGATAATTAACGTAGGTATGCGGCGTCAAGTTATAAGATTTTAAAGTAAATCCCCTACATGATAGGGGATTTTGATTTTAACCGTTTTCTTTTTTGTCATGGTTCAAAGGATCGTTTGCATCGATTTTTGCTTCGTTGCAGCAATCTGTATTGCGGTCCGTGTCACTGTCCGGACTACTATTATGTTCTTTTAAATTCTTAATTTTTTCTTTTAATACATCTATGGTACCTTCTATAGCCTTGATTTGAGTACATTTGTCCTGCAAGCTTTCATCAACACCTTCACCCTTGGTAAATCTCTCATAAAGCTCACTGCCTATTTCCAATAAGTACTTTTCAATTTTAGCCTCTTCGTTTCTTATGTTTCGATTAAGCTTTGTGATCTCTACAAGCTCCTCTGATTTTTTCGATACTGATTTGGCTGTATTGCCTAAATTCTTACCTAAATCCTTGAAAAAATCCATATAAATCCCTCCTATAACAATATTATACGATCGAGATATTGATAATAGAATAAATAGATAAGAGTAATATATTTAAATTGGAAGAAAAACTATTATAGGGTATAATTAACAATGTAATGTTGATGTGGGGTGGATTTAATTTGAAAAAAAAAGTTTTATCAAAAACGTTATTATGGGATTTGAGTCTTCTTCTAGTTGCCATGGTCTGGGGTGGTGGCTTTGTTATTACTAAAAACGCATTGGAAGTAATAACGCCACTTTATTTTTTGTCTATTAGGTTTATGATTGCCGGAATCATAATGGCGATCATATTTTTGCCAAAACTTAAAAAAGCCTCTAGAAAAGATATTAAAAACAGCTGTATAGTTGGTATATTTCTTTCTTTAGGATTTATAACACAAACCTTCGGTGCAAATCTTACGACACCTGCTAAATCAAGCTTCATTACGGGGCTGAATGTAGTGTTGGTACCTTTTATAATGATTATGTTTACTAAGAGATTTCCAGGTAAGAAGTCTGTGATCACAGCACTTATAGCCTTCTTTGGGTTATCCTTGATATCTGTGAATGAGCAATTGATCATAGGAGCAGGGGACTTCCTTACATTTCTCTGTGCAATATTCTATGCCTTCCACATAGTATCAATAGGCTATTATGCAAATAAGACAGATGCCATGGTATTGGCAACGATTCAAGTTTTGTTTGTCGCAGTGGTATGTACTATTCTGGCAATAATCTTTGAACCCTTTCCGGTATTGTCAGGAATTAGCATATGGAGTGGCATTCTATACTCCGCTCTTTTAAGTACCTTAGCTGCTTTTCTTATCCAAAATCTAGCACAAAGAAATACGCCCTCCACTCACGCAGCTATCATTCTCAGCCTTGAATCAGTGTTTGGCGCGTTGGCTTCAGTACTATTCTGGAATGAACTGTTGACTATTAAGATCATTATAGGCTGCCTGCTTATCTTTGTCGCTATTATTATAAATGAGGTCGATTTTGCAGCACTTCTAAGCAAGAATAACTATAAGGATGAAATATCAAAAATATAATTTATTAGATTATGTAAATTTAAGGTTGCTCTTACAAAGTAATTGTAGTATTATTATCAGGGATTATTTGTTTAGGAGGGGTTTTATTTGCTACGGATGATAGTTGGTCTTCTAGCGGGGTTGGCAATATTTTTATACGGCATGAAAATAATGTCTGATGCACTGCAGCGTTCTGCTGGCGGAAGAATGAAACGATTACTTGAAATACTGACGACCAATAGATTTTTAGCGGTTATGGTAGGTGCTGCTATTACTGCTATAATACAGAGCAGTAGTGCTACAACAGTAATGGTGGTTGGTCTTGTTAACGCAGGTATTATGAATTTGACGCAGTCTATCGGCGTTATAATGGGAGCAAACATCGGAACCACTATGACAGCGCAGCTTATTGCATTTAAGTTCAATGATATTATTCCTTATACTCTTATCATTGGAGCTGCATTAATGCTTTTTACAAGCAAGAAATCATATAAACTGCTGGGTGAGTTTTTTATAGGCTTTGGTTTATTGTTCTCAGGTATGCATGAAATGAGTGCAGCCATGAAGCCTTTAAAGGATCTACAAGGCTTTACAGATCTAATGGTCAACCTTCAGCAAAATCCGATGTTAGGTGTACTTGTGGGCTTGGGCTTAACTGCGATTATACAAAGCAGCAGTGCAACCATCGGTATCCTTCAGGCGTTAGCCTTTCAGGGATTGATACCAATTGAAGCGGCTTTGCCGATATTATTTGGTGAGAATATTGGAACCTGTGTTACGGCATTGCTAGCAAGTATTGGCACTACAGTTACTGCAAAAAGAGCTGCTGTTATGCACTTAACTTTTAATTTAGTGGGAACCATTATATTCTTAATTTTATTGAAGCCTATTATTACACTTGTTGGAATGACTGCCACAGATGTAGCCAGACAAATAGCCAATGCGCATACTTTCTTCAATATTGCAAATGTAATCATTCAATTCCCATTTGCTTTAATGATTATTAAGTTTGTTACAAAGGTTGTACCAGGTGAAGATAAGCATGATGAATTTGAGCTGCAGTATTTGGATAGCAGATTGTTAGAAACTCCGACTGTTGCGGTAGTACAAATTGTAAAAGAAATAATAAGAATGGGTGAAATTGCAAGAAGCAACGTAAAAGATGGCGTTGATGCGATAATAACCTTTAATGATATGTTGATAGATAAGATATATAGCAATGAAAAAATAATAAATGAATTGGAAAAAAAGATTGGAGAATATCTTGTATCAGTTGCAAATACAGCTATAAGTGAGGACCAGAGATACAAAGTCAGTGCGTTGTTTAATACAATACACGATATTGAGAGAATTGGTGACCACGCAGAGAATCTAGCTGAGATTGCACAATACAAGATGGATAATAAGATTGTCTTCTCAGATTTTGCTATTGATGAGCTTAAGTTAATCACTGAAAAGGTAGACAGTGCATTGTCTAATGCTTTGGAGGCCCTTAAAACAGAGAAACCTGGACTAGTAGAATTGGTAGATGACTATGAGAATACTGTTGATGACTTAAGAGAGCAATTTAAAGCCTCACACATTAAGCGTCTAAATGAGGGTGATTGCAACATTAGTGCAGGTGTTTTATTCCTTGACTTGATAACAAACCTTGAGAGAGTCAGTGATCACAGTGTAAATATTGCAGATATAGTTAGACCTGGGGTTACTAAGATGACAGGATTAGTAGTTTAGAAGATATAAAGATTAGCAAGTATGAAGAATACTTGCTTTTTGTTTGCGCAAAATTAAACAAATAATGCATTATTCTGATATTTTTGTTAGAATGAATACATATAACATTTAGATAGGAGAAATATATGTCGAAATATGACTACTTAAAACAAATAAGCATATTCTCTCAGCTCAAAGAAGATTTTCTTCAAAAGATAGATGAGATTTCAATAATGAGAAGCTACTCTAAGGGTAGAATCATTTTTATGGAGGGAGAGCCAGGGGAAGCTTTTTTCTATATTAAATCAGGATTAGTTAAGATATCAAAGCTTTCAAGTGATGGGAGAGAACATATTCTCCATATTTTAAATGAAGGTCATGTTTTTGCAGAGGTGACATTGTTTAATAATACAGTCTATCCTGCTACAGCTGAAGTTTTGGAAGATACTGAGCTAGGTATGATAAAAAACATTGCGCTAGAAAAGTTGATTGTAGAGACCCCTGAAATATCTCTTGCGCTTATAAAATACCTAAATAAAAGGTTGATAGAAGCGCAAAACAAAGTAAGAAATTTAGCTCTATATGATACTTTTGGTAGAACTGCGCAAGCTCTTGTAAAGTTGGCAGAGGATTATGGAAAGAAAACTACCGCAGGAATTGAGCTGGACCTTAACATTTCTAGACAGGAGCTTGCAAATATTGTAGGGACAACAAGAGAAACGG
Organism: Clostridiales bacterium GWB2_37_7; assembly: GCA_001797185.1. GTDB lineage: Bacteria > Bacillota > Clostridia > Lutisporales > Lutisporaceae > GWB2-37-7. Next base: position 32,909 of record MGOS01000085.1, on the reverse strand, counting down.
TGATAAGAGTTCTTGCAGCATTTAAAAAAGAAATGTCTATAGAATTGAACAAGAGTAATATCATAATAAAGAATATAGAAAAGGTTAAGCAATGGTATAGATGATATATTATGATGAACTAGGGGGCAATTCCTATGAATAGAATGTTGAATTTTGAACGTAAGCTGATTATTGCTATACTTTTAGCGGCAACAATCCCAATATTATTGCAGTATTTAGTCAGCTTTTCTGTTATTGAAATGCAGTTTGATAATGTTAGAGATGAGAGATATGAATCAGTATATAGCAATATTGAAAACTCTATCGAAAATTTAAAAGGACAGCTGCTTTTGACCAATATTGATTATGCACATTGGAGCGATATGTATGTCAGCACAATCAATGATGATGACCCTTGGTTTGAAGATGTTTTTAACAATATAACATCTGTAGATGTCGGTATTGAGATGATATACGTATTGAATGACAGTGGAACAGTTGCCTATGAATATAATGCCAAAGATGGGTTTTTACAAGAATATGCTTCATATATTAATCAAGCAAAAGCAGGCAATAATATAGCTACAATAGCTAAGTTTGGCAGAAGACTTTATATACTTAGTTTCGTTCACATAGAGGATACCGATGACACAATGGCTCGGGGAGGAGTTCTCGTGATGACACGGGCTATCACGGACAAAACTATAAGGAGTTTTCCAAAAGACCATAGCTTCGATGTGGATATCATAAATTATGGAGCTGGTATAAAAAACGGCAATAAGATAGAGAATTTTGACGGATTAATGAGTATGGAGCAACAACAGCTTGAGAGACTAGATGATATCAGATATTATAAGCTGAATGATTATAATAGAAATCCCATTGCTTTGATAGAAATAAAAGAAAATGGAGATTTCTTCAATGAGGCTGTTGCTAAAACACAAAAAGGCTTTTACATTATAGTAGTAGTTACTTTGTCTTTGGTACTCTTTTTTGTGGTATTTCTAAAAAATAGTATCATGCACCCTATTAGGGAGCTTAGAAACAAGGTAAGCCTGATGAGGGGAGTGGCCTATAGTGGCAGCAATGAAAAGGATGAAATAATCGCTCTTACAGAAGAATTTGAAGCAATGAGCCAGGAAATACATAGCCATACTGTTGAGATTGAAGAGCAAAACAAGACATTGCAATATTTGGTTTATAGAGATGATATTACAGGTGCATATAATAAAAGATTCTTTAGGATAAAGTATAAGGAAGCTTTTTACGCATCAGTAGCTCAGAACAAAAGCATATGTTTGGCTTTAATAGATTTAGACTATTTCAAGGTTTATAGAGAATTGATCAGCATAGAAGAGCGAAATAATGTGCTCTGTAAAATATATAATATTATTGTTAGCAATGTAGACAAGAATTGCTTTGTTTGCTTTGATGGTGCGGACGAGTTTAGGATTATTTTAACGGATATTCAGTATAAGAATGCTATAGATGCAGTTAGCAGGATTGCCTCATATATTAGCAATGAGAAATTTTCTGGTATGGATAAGCTTCCGAAGGGCAATATAACAGCTTCCTGTGGCGTGGCTAACTACCCAAAGGATGCAGATAGTGATGAGAAGCTCTATTATGCAGCAATTGACAGGTTACATAGAGCAAAGCACCATAACCAAGGCAATGTGGGATATTTTTACTCCATATTTAGTGACATCAAGGAAGAAATTAAGTCAGACAGAAAAACTTTGATTTATGCTACCAAGGCGTTCCTCGCAGTTATCGATGCTATGGATGAATATACTTATACCCACACTGAAGGAGTAGTTAAATATTCCATCATTATTGCGGAGCAACTAAATTTGGATGAAAATGATAAAGAAAATATAAGAATTGGTGCTTTGCTGCATGATATTGGGAAGCTTGAGCTGGGTAGAGAATTGTTAAATAAAAAGGAAAAGTTGAGCGAAGAAGAGATAATGCTGATTAAGCAACACCCGACATTTGGTGTGAATATGCTTAAGACATTGAGTCACTTTGATGAAATAGCGAACATTGTAAAATACCATCATGAACGTTATGATGGCAAGGGTTATCCTGAGGGGATAAGTGGTGAAGCTATTCCTTTAGGTGCAAGGATTGTAGCTATTGCAGACAGTTTTGATGCTATGACTACAACCAGGGCATATAGAAATTTGCACAAGTCCTTTGAGGAAGCGGCTGATGAGCTGGTAAAATGTGCAGGCGCGCAATTCGATCCTAGTATAGTGAAGGTTTTTGTAGATTACATCAAAAACAACAATTATAATATTAACATTCTATAATCTTATATAGTTAAAATAAAGAACCAGCATTTTAAAATGCTGGTTCTTTATTTACAATGGATTTATAGCTTTTAATCTATTGATTTTAATACCCATTTCCGAGAACTTTTTCTCATATTCCGTCATAACGTTTTCGGGATCCTCAAGCTTGTGTAAATCATAGGTGATTTCTATAATTTCATAGCCACAAGCTTGGAATTCGTCAAGAGAAAAATTAAATAGATCTCTATTGTCCGTTTTAAATATGATTTCTGCTTTGGATTTCAAAAGGGTCTTGTATTCATTTAAAAAACCCCTGTGTATTAATCTGCGCTTTGCATGTCTGTCTTTGGGCCATGGATCACAGAAATTTATATAAAGGGTATCGATTTCTTGAGGTGCAAACAACTCTGAAATATAATCGATATTAGTTGGAAGCATTCTTAGATTTTCTATAGGATATTCAAAATCTAAAGTTCTTTGTAAGGCAGTTAGTACAACCTCGTTCTTCTTCTCAATACCTAAATAGTTATTATTAGGATGTTTAGATGCATTGGTAGTTATAAATTGACCTCTGCCCATTCCAAGCTCTACACAGATAGGATTGGAATTGCCAAATAACTCAGCCCAATGACCTTTATGCAATGCAGGTTTAAAAATTACGATATCCGGGTGGCCAAGCAGCGTATCAACTGCATGAGGCTTGTGTCTCATTCTCATATGCTTCCTCCTATAAAGTCAGCTTTGCTGTTTTTTCATTTGGTTCACAGTAAATATACTATAATATTATCTATTATAGAAATGCTGTTGTCAATTTACTCCCATTATAAATTATGTTACGATCCTATAAATAGCTGAGTATATACATAACTACCATTGTCCTTTGGAACTATTCCTATGCCTATTTTTGTAAAGCTGGGATTTAGAATATTATCTCTATGTGCCTTTGAATTCATCAATGCAGTGTGAGCATTATCCGCATGTTTATCTATTGCCAAATTTTCGCCTGCATAAATATAGTATATCCCTTGAGATTTCATCATATCAAAAGGTGAGCCGTAGGTGGGAGAGTGGTGGCTGAAATATTTTTTTTCTACCATATCCTGAGACTTAATAGAAGCAAGCATGCTAAGAGAATGATCTATTCTTAAAGGCTGTGCCCCAACCTTAGCTCTTTCAGCATTAATAAGCTTTAATATCCTATCACTTTGGTTGGTGAGTGTTGTTATACTACGACCTGTTGCATTCTCAATAAGCTGTGCCAGTGCAGCTAATATATAGGGATTGTATTCCATATTATCATCCTCAATTACTGATTATTCTTTTTGCAGGCTCCTTCAACAGTACGCGGATTTATCTAAAGCATTGTAAACTCTTTTATATTATAGTATATGTACATGCTGGAGGTTTGTTATAACGAGGCAAAAATATGTCCCCCACTTCTATAAGTGGCGGGTTCTGATTTCAGCAACAGGAGGTGGGCATATATCCCCCTGCCTCGTTGAAACGCCTTGGGTAGTTTTTGCAACAAGTGCAAAAAACTTTCAATAAATCTTGTTATAATAAATAAAACTATGAGGCACCTCATAGTTTTATTTATTATAATATTACTTTCCTATAAACAATTGAGTATACGTATAACTGCCGCTTCCTTTTGGATATAATCCTATACCAATCTCTGTAAAGTCGGGATTTAATATGTTTTTTCTGTGACCTTCCGAATTCATCCAAGCATTTTGCGCTTTGTCGGCATCACTATTTATTGCAAGATTCTCACCAGCATACATATAACTGACTCCATAGGTTTTCATCATATCAAAGGGCGAACCATAGGTTGGAGATTGATGACTGAAATAATTTTTTTCTACCATATCCTGAGATTTCATTGTTGCCAATTTATTAAGGTCAGTGTTAGATTTTAAAGCGGGTGCACCAACCTTGGCTCTTTCTGCATTTACCAGCTGCAATATTCTTGAACCCTGCGAAGAAAGTGTACCTGTACCGGTAGGTGCTGTTGCGGTATTGGTGTTAGGTGTTGTACCGGCAGGCGATGCAGGAGTATTAGAGCCTGTTGTTGTACCTGGAGGTCTTTCAGGAGTTGGTGTTTTGCCTGAGGTTTTAGTCGGTTCTGTAGGTGTTGTTGGTATTGGCTTTGTAGGTTCGGGCTTAGTTGATCCGGGTTGCGCTGAATACAGCTTTGCATAGTTGGGAGAAATGCTTCCCACCTTGTTTGTATTTGGAATGTTCACCACATACCAGCCATTAAGCTTGCCGATGACCTTGACCTCATCTCCAGCTTTTAAGCTTGCTACTATTGGAGTTGAAGAGCTTGAACCGGAGCGCACCTTAATATTCTCTGTGATTGTAGCAAAGCTGTAATCCAGCTTTGAAAAAAGTGAGGAGGTTTGATTTTGTACCTCACCATTGTTGTTACCTGTCTTTTTATCAAAGTTTTGTGCAGTGTATGGAGCATTTGTATTAGAATTGTTTCTATAGTTATCTGTATCATTTGGCACCGGCCTTCTTGCAGGCTGTGGCAGACATGCGGTCAAACCCCAAGCAATCATAGCCATTACGAGTACTAAAGCCAGCTGTTTTTTATAATTGTTCATAATACTTCTCCTTTCAAAAACAAAAATATATATATAATATTATTGTTATATTTTTTAGGAAAAATATGATAACATATGGCTGTCAGAATTTACATAATATCGTTTGGTTTTACAGTATTAATTTGAATTGTAGCAGTTAAAAGGATTTTTCATCATTTTTATTTTTCATCATAATTTTCTCTTTCAATGCGATGAAGTCAAATTCTGCAACAAGCATGGCAGATATTATAAATCCACCGCCAACAAAGCCTTTCAGTCCCAAACGTTCTCCCAACAGCAGCCAGGAAATAAAGGCGCCAAAGACCGGCTCCATAGTGAAGATCAGCGCAACGTGAGATGCTGAAGTGAACTTCTGCGCAGTAGCCTGCATCCAGAAAGCAAAGGCTGTGCATAATACAGCTGAGAACATTAATGAATTAAAGCTCAGTAGAGACATTGGGGTATCCCATTTGTCAAATACCAAAGCCGCTGCAAAGCCAAATATTGCAACAATATACATTTGAACAATAGACAGCTGTGCTGCATCATGCATTTTGACATAATCAGAGGTCAAAAGCAGCAGTATTGCATAGGCAGCAGAGCTTAGAATTGTCATAATATCACCTATGTTGGCAGAGGAATCGCTGCCGGAGTAGGATAGTAAAAACAGTCCAATGATAGCCAAAAGAATACTCGCACAGGTATATAAATTTATTCTTTTTTTATAAAATACAAAAGTTATCAAAGGCACAAATAACACAGCTAAGCCAGAATAGAATGCAGACTTTGAAGCAGTGGTATACAATAGACCTACCGTCTGCAGCGTATAGGTTGCAAATAACAAAGCCGCCATAGTAACGGCAGGCTTCAGTATACTTTTATTTATTTTCTTCATTTTCCTAAGGAAAATTATAGACAGTAAGACAGCGGCAATCAGGAACCTGAGTCCTATATGATAAAGAGGCGGTATAGTCTGCAATGCAAATTTTGTAATAGGAAATCCGGCTCCCCAGAAAATTGTAACCAACAGCAGCGCAAAATCTGCTTTTTGAGATTTATTCATAAGCTTAAGCACCCCACATATATTTCTAATTCAATTCTACCTTATAGCCAGATATACTTCAATTTAAGTTGAGTATAGGCAAAGCAACTTCTTCTTGAATATTACTGCATCTAATGAAAAATTATTGACATAATAATATTGAGGGATTATAATGTTAGTAATTAAATCATAAAAGCTATGATAGGGAAAAGTAGTGTTACTATTGCATTTTAGAGAGTCAGCGATGGACATTTTATAAATTCTTTATAAAAGTCCTAGGTGTAAGCTGATATGGATATAATACGAAATACACCCTTGAGCTGCAGACTGAGAAATGAACAAGTAAGTTGTGCCGGAAGCTTCCACCGTTACATAGGAAGAGAGTATGTATGTACTCGGAAACAAGAGGACTGCTATATGCAGTCAATTAGGGTGGTACCGCGAGCCTTTCGTCCCTTGAGGGATGATGGCTCTTTTTGTTTTTTGAAAATAAATTAGGAGGTGCGATATGAATAAAGTAAATGCTTTTGACGTTCTGAAAGAAAGAGGTTTTATACAGCAGGTTACTCATGAGGAACCGGTTAGAGAGCTTTTGGGAAAGGAGTCTGTTACTTTCTATATAGGCTTTGACCCAACTGCAGATAGTCTTACAATAGGACATTTTCTTACAGTTATGGCTATGGCACATATGCAAAGAGCCGGTCATAGACCTATTGCCTTAATTGGCGGTGGAACATCAATGGTAGGAGATCCTACCGGAAAGACAGATATGAGAAAAATGCTGACAAGAGAGGATATTGAGCATAATTCTCAATGCTTTAAGAAGCAGTTTGAGAAATTCATTGATTTTGAAGACGGTAAAGCAATTATGGATGACAATGCGGAATGGCTGTTGAAGTTAAACTATGTAGACTTTTTAAGAGAAATAGGCGTTCACTTCTCTGTAAATAGGATGCTTACAGCTGAATGCTTCAAGAGCAGATTGGAGAAAGGACTTTCTTTCCTTGAATTCAACTACATGTTAATGCAGGGTTATGACTTCTTAGAGCTGTACAGAAGATATGGATGTAAAATTCAATTGGGTGGAGACGATCAATGGTCTAATATATTGGCAGGTGCTGATTTGATTAGAAGAGTGGAAGGTGCTGAAGCATTTGGCATGACCTTTACACTGCTGACAACCAGTGAAGGCAAGAAAATGGGCAAGACGGAGTCTGGAGCGGTATGGTTGGATCCAGATAAAACTTCGCCTTATGATTTTTATCAGTACTGGAGAAATATTGACGATGCTGATGTAGAGAAGTGCCTGGCTCTTATGACCTTCCTGCCGATGGATGAAGTCAGAAGATTAGGCAGCTTGCCTGGAGAAAAAATTAATGAGGCGAAGAAAACTCTGGCCTTTGAAATGACAAAGATTATTCACGGAGTGGAAGAAGCTTCCAAAGCACAGCAGGCAGCTGAGGCATTGTTCGGCGGTGGCGGAGATTCTGAATCTATCCCTACGACAGAAATAAGTATGGAGCAGCTGGCTCAAGGTATAAATATATTGGAAGCTTTGGTATTGACTGGCTTAGCACCTTCAAAGGGCGAGGCAAGAAGGCTTGTTGCTCAAGGCGGGATTACTGTAAACAATCAAAAGATTGAAGGTATCGAGTACAATATTACAGAAAAAGAGCTTGAAGATGGCAAAATTATAATCAAGAAGGGTAAAAAGAGCTTCCACAGATTGATGATATAATAAAAAGAATCCCGATTCATTCGGGATTCTTTTTTTACCTCCTTCATTGGTTCTGTATATATGCATTTTTTAACTTGTTTATTGCATCCTCTACATCGAAAGCCTCCAAGCTTCCATCAAACAGATTGTCCTCAAGTTGATTGTAGCTTAATATAATCAGCATGTTGTCAAAGTAGAAATGCTCATATTGACTATAGCAGGTCAAGTCCAATTTTTCAAAGGGTTTTTGTATTATTATCTTATAATAAATGTAAAAATCAATAGAATAATGATCCCTATTAGCAAGCTTTGTACATAAATTTTTTATAAATAATTCTCTTTGATTTACAACATATTCTTTTTTTATTTGCGCTATTTCTTGAAGATGCTTTATAACAGGGGCTATGCTGCTGGCCATAGTCTCTATTAACAAGACTTCTTCTTCCTTTAAGGTTTCCGGGGTATGCAGCACTACAATATAACCCAAGGGCGCTTGTTCCTCATCTATATCATGGTTGCCTATGCTAATGGGACTGATAACCAAACAATTGTTATTTTCTACATTTGCTAAAAGTGTTTCAGACAGATAATTTCTAGCTTCGTCAGCTATATAGCTTATATATGAATAGGAGTTTATGCTTTGCCATTTATTATTGGTTTCCAATATGTTGTTATGTAATTCAAAGCCTATATGATTTTTGATCCAATATGAATCTTGTTCTTTGTGAGCAATGAAGGCTTTCTTGATTCCAAAGCTATAATGCAGCGTTTTTAAAGTAATGTCACAAAGCTCATCTATTGTAGCACAGCTGTTTATATTCCTTATTAAACCGTTGAGATTTGTTAATGTATGCAGCTTTTGTTGACTAATCTTTCTCTGCCTATCTATTGTATTAAAATAGATGGCATTTTTGAAGGATATATAAGTAGAGGCTGCTAAGCTTTCTATAAGCTCAAAAAGAGCTTGATCATAAGCTCTATCATTAATGGGTTTACTAATGGTAACAAAGCCTAAAACTCTATCCTTTACAATCAAAATAATATATTCAGCATCCATTTCTTCGAAGTCTTCATAATTCTTGAATAGTTCTTTTAGTTGTTCTTTATCTTCATGATAATTGAAAACGACCTTATAACCCTTGTAAATGTTATTTAGAAGTTCAAAATCTCTTTGGTATTTATTTGAAGAAAAAACATCACGATAACCTCTTAATACAATTTTATCCTTTATTTCATCATATAACCCAAAGGATGTAATACGGCTGCTTGTAAGTTCGCTGAAAATATCGATTGCCAGCATGTAAAGCTTATTTATATCTAGTTCTGACAAAAGTACCCTGGAGCTCTGATTGATGGAAAAAAGATTGAAGATCTTTTGATCCAACTGACAATTGATATGTTGTAAATCTATTAAGTTTTTACTAGACTCCAAGGCGTTATTAATGAGCTGCATTAAGGCCTTGGACATAAGCATATCATCCTGATCCATACGCTCATCTAATCCATCCTTTGTGATGATAAAACCGTATAATAGGTCCTTGATGATAAGCGGTATGATCAACTTTATGTCAAAGGCTACTATATCTTTACTATCAAAATAGCTATCAAAGCCTGAAGTCATTACATTACCATAAAAGGTAGCAATTCGCTGCAGCTTGGGGCTATCTTCTATTTTATATTCAGCAATATTATAATTTTTTTCCTTTATCAGGTGGAAGCTGCCATCGGCTTTTATAAATAAGGCAGATGAGTCTAAGGAAAGTACTTCGTTTGTAAACTCAAAAGCATAGCTTGACAATTGGTTTATGTTGAATTTTTGTGTAAAAAAATCTATTGCCTGAAGCAATGCATCATATCTATGTAACTTGGTATTATTAGCCTGATGATTCATAAGCTTCACTCCTAATTAGTTGTGGTGCAACTCTCTATTTTCTGCATAAAAGCTGCCGTTTACTATGGAATTGATTTTCCTCTGCATATTTTTGATTTCTAAAAAAGTTTCAGGATAGGCGGCTTGGAATATTCCGACCTCGCCCTCGCCCTTTGTTTGAAGTGTCTGCTGCAGCTTCTTTCGAGCTTCGTCCAACATCTTAATTTCATCAACGATGTCTTCATATCTCATAACATATTTATTGTACTCATCCATATTGGCGTATTCTGCACCAGAAAGATTATATTCAAACACTTCTATTTGGCGCTTAACTGCACCGGCATCCTGCAGTAGAACTTTATACTTCTCCAGCAGTTTTTCAAACTCCTTGCGCATTTGATTTCTGTCAAAGCCCTGAACATTAATCACAGTCTTTTTCTCGTATTTGTTCCCAATTACACCAGAAACAACCTTTACTTCTGCAATCACTGAACCACCAATTATTTTGCCGTATTTAGGATCTAGCAGCACCTTCTGAGCGTTTAACTTACTGTCCAAAGCATAAAAACCAATGTTGATATCCTCCCCAGAAGTGATGCTGCACTCATTGCAATACTTGACATAAACATTTTTATTGGCTTCAATTTTGGCCGTATTCTTACCATAGATACCGCCTCTGATATAGATGCTTCCTTCTCTTGAATGGATTTTGCCGACTGCACCGATGCCTATTTTGCCATTGATTGAGATATCGTACTTTGCTGTGACAGAGAAGCCATCTTTAACTGTTCCATTGATCGTCACAAAGCCATCGAAGCTAATATTTCCTGTTTCGTAGCCTACATCAGCAGGTACAATAAGATGATTATCTATTTTTATTTTGCTTCCATCAAACTTAACAGCACCATCAACCAAGGCTCTGAGGATAACTTTGTTACCTTCTGAAACTTCTCTGATGGTTTTTTTGTCGTACCTCAGATTGGAATCCTTGCCCTTCTTTCCCGGCACCAGCTTTCCGGTTACAGTCATTCCAGGCTTTCCCTCTTGGGGAGGGATGCGCTCACCCAACCAATCTCCAGCTCTAACATTATCAATCAGGTTAAGTTCATAGTAATTTACAGAGCCATCTTCTTTCACGAGGGGCTTTTTGTCCGATAGCTCATAATATGCTAATTTTGCATCCACGCCATATATTGGGGGGATGCCTTTGGCAATTACGAATTCGCATTGCGCCAAAAGAGGTTTTTCATATACGTTCTCTATGCCTTCTGTAATGCCATATGCATTTAGTGCTCTGATAATCTCTGTCGCAATAGCCGCTTTGTTTAGTTCAAGCTCCTTCTGTGTCAAATTAATAAATATGGTGGCTTGCATTTCATCCTTTGAAAGCATGACCTCAATTTTATTCTTCAAACTACCTATATGTACAAGAGCGCCTGTGGCTTCTACCAAGGCTTTCCTTAAACAAATAAAATTTGTTAAATGAATAATAGGGAAATCAGCCATAATATTATTGAATTCTCTAATGTCAAAACCAGGCTTAAGAACTTGTATATATAGCTTGTCTCCCGCTGAGGTAAGTTCAAAAAAACTATTATTAAAAAGCTGCAAACAAATCACCCCACATTAACACAAATTGGTTATTATTACAATTGTACCATATTTTGTTGGCTCATTGAATGATTAATGTAAATATTTATAAAAGTTTGACAATTTGATAGGAATTCGAGGTTGAATCAGGTGTAATAGTGTTAAAACAGGGGATAACATAAGAAAATTGATAGTGGTAACTCAACAGGGGCATAGAATCAGAATTAGCGGTATAGATTAATGTAAATAAATTTTTCAAGACTGAAAGAACTGTGATATAATCAAGGGATATAAACCTAAATATGGAATTTGCAGGTGGTTATATGGATAATAATATTAGTTTACAGATTAAAAGGCTTATTGAAGTAGATAAAAGAGCTGTTGAATTGGAAAGCAAAAGGGAGAATGAGCTTAAGCAGTTGGATCAAGCGAACAAGCTTGAATTGGACAGTATAGAGTCTCAGCTGAAGTCTACAAAGGAAGAAGCAAAAAAAACCTACCAAGACCTGGTATCGCTGGCTCAGAAAGAAGCAGAAGCTATGAATGAAGACACCAATCATAAGCTTCTAGAAATGGAGAATACCATAGACCAAGAGATAAATATAATAGCTTTGGAGTGGTGGAACAAGATATTAAAAAGCCTAAAATAAGTTGTTTTGAGAGGTAATGCATAATGAGCAACATTAGCAGATTTGCAGCGGTAAACACAAAAATAAAGACTCTTGAAGGCGAATTTCTATCAATTGACGACTACAGAAGCATGCTGAAGCAAAGAAGTGTGGCAGATGCAGCGCGATTTCTAATAAAAGAGACTGAATACAAAGAAGTTCTGGAGAATATTGATATTAATCAGATTCACAGAGCTTATTTAGAGAGTCTTGTAAAACAAAAAATGTTGAATAATATCGATAAAATTATTCATTATTTCAATGGCAGTTACAAACGATTTATCACCACTTTATATGCTAAATATGAAATAGAAGAGCTGAAGGCAGTTGCACGAGCTGTATATAATGGTATGGATACGAAGCCATTTCGCAACAGTGTTTTTATAGGCAAATACAGCAAGGTAGATGAGGAAAGAGTATTTAATGCAAAGTACATCAGAGATATAATAGAAGCTTTTGAAGGTACTGCTTTTTATAGATACTTGCAGCCGTTGCTGGACAATAATATTAAAGAAAATCTATTTAGATTTGAAATGGTAATGGATGCTTCTTATTATGAAATACTTCAAAAAGAATGGGATAAACTAGATAAGCATGACATCGAGGTGCTTCAAAAAGCCCAGGGAATAATGGCTGATTTGCTGAACCTGCAATGGATATATAGAGGGATAAAGTTTTATAGCTTGAGTCCGGAGGAACTATTAAACTACTCTATTCATTTAGGTTATAGATTAAGTAATAATTTTATAAAACAGCTATGCTATTCAAAGAGCTTGGATGAATTTTATGAAATGACAGCACTGACAAGATACAACTTTCTTTTTAAAAATGATGAGACTACAGATATTTTTATGGAAAGACGTTTGGAAAGACACATGTATTTTGAGCTGAAATCAGTAGAAAAAAGTAATCCCATGACAATAATTACTACCTTTTCCTACATAAAGTTCATGGAAATAGAAGTACGGGATTTGATTTCCATGATTGAGATGATCAGATATGGAATGCCTGAAGCTGAGGCAGAAAAGTACCTAATACGGACTTTGAACGGAGGAGCGTGAAAATATGGCTGTTGAAAAAATGAAGGTTATAGGTATCGTTGGCAGCAATAGCGATCTGGACAAAGTAGCGAGAATCGTCATTATGAATGGAAGCATGCATATTCTTAATGCATTATCTGAGCTAAACAGCAACTGTATTGAATTAAAGACTTCAGAAGACAATATTGATATCATACAGGAGTTAAATGATATAAGGCCCTATAGCTCTAAAGCAGATTTTTCAGAAGACGAAAAAATTATTAAGTCCTTTCATGATGCTTTAAATATTCAGCCTAAAATAATAAAAGGACACATAGATCCTACCTTTAATTATCATGATTTAATGGAGGATTTTAAGAGAAATTATGAAGCTGTCAAATACACAATAGAAAGAATAGAAGAGCTCGAACAGAACATCAGCATTAAACAAAAGCATATTAAAAATCTATATTATGCCAAGAGAGAGGGACTGGATATAGGGACCCTGCTTGGCTTGAAGTATTTTGATTTTGACATGATGTCTTTATCTCGAGAAAAGTATAAAAAGCTAAAGTTAAACTACGAAAACATTCCCTCCGTGGTTATACACCTAGGTGTTTTTGAGGATAGCGACATTGTTGCAGCCATAACACCTAAGGAGTTGAAGGAAGATGCAGAAAGGATTTTTGTATCTTTAAATATTTTAAAGCTGGATATACCTAAGGGCTATACCGGTAATACCGAAAGCATTATCAAAATATTGCAGCAAGAAATTTTGACGATGAAGAGTGAGATAGGCGAGCTCAAAGCAGAAGTACTACTGAGCAGGGAAAAATATGAGCCTATTATTGTTAAATCCTATACAATGCTGGTAGTAGAACAAAAAATTGAAAATATTAAGTCAGAAATAGCCATAGGAGAGAATTTATTCTTCATGTTTGGATTCGTACCCTTAAGTGATATCGAAAAATTTCAGTCGCAAATCAAATGTGCATTTCAAGATCAAGTTATATTGCTTGTAGAAGATGTAGAGAACAGGAAATATGGACATTCACCGCCAACAAAGCTGAAAAACAATATCATATTCAAGCCCTTTGAGTCTTTGGTAGAGATGTACGGGATCCCTACATATAATGAAAAAGACCCGACACCTTTTTTTGCCCTCAGCTATATGCTTTTGTTTGGAGCGATGTTTGGTGATTTGGGGCAGGGCTTTGTCATATTTGCCTCTGGCTTGTTGCTGAAATATATTATGAAGAATGATGCCTTTGGAGGAATACTTGCAAGACTAGGAATTAGCTCTATGTTTTTTGGATTGTTATATGGCAGTGTATTTGGAAATGAAGAAATAATAGAGCACCTGCTAATAAGTCCAATGGACAACATTAATACAGTGCTTATAAGTGCAATCGTACTGGGCATCCTATTGATCAATATAAGCTATATTTACAGCTTACTCAACCTTTATAAAAGACGAGATTTGGAAGAGGGGATATTTGGTAGAGAAGGCTTGGCAGGCTACCTATTTTTTTTAGTTTTGATATTGTTTGTATTAGATAAGATTTTAAATTTAATAGGGGTTGCTGCATGGGTTTATCTGCTTGTTCTAGGAGCATTATTGCTGCTAATGGTATTCAAACAGCCTTTGGATCATATGATTAGAGGCAAAAAAGAACTATATGAGGATGGAGCCACAGATTATTATATAGAAGCAGGCTTTGGGGTTATAGAAACTATTTTATCTGTAGCATCAAATATTATATCTTTTATCAGAGTAGGAGCTTTTGCCCTCAATCATGTAGGTTTATATATAGCCTTTGCTACCATGGCGGAGATGATGACGTCGCAAATTGCAGGAATAGCTGTTTTGATCATAGGCAATATTGTTATAATCGGCTTAGAGGGCTTGATTGTATTTATACAAAGCTTGAGACTGGAATACTATGAACTATTCAGCAAATATTATTCCGGTTATGGAATACCCTATAAGCCGGCACAATTAACCGCCAACGAGGATTATTAAAAACAACATCATAAGGAGGTAAAAAAATGTATATTATTTTAGGAATTGCAATATCTATCGTTCTATTGACCATAGGTACGGGCATTATATTTTATTTTTCAGATAAAAATCAAAAAGGCAGCAAGGTGATGAAGGCTCTTAAGGCGAGCACTGCTGTTTATGCCGGATTTATATTGGTATTCATGCTGCTGCTTATACCGGACATCGTAACTGCCTGGGCGTCTGATGCAGAGGGCGCAGGCTTAGGCTTCATAGCTGCAGGACTCTCAACAGGGCTAGCAACCATAGGTGCTGGTTATGCAGTAGGTTCTGTAGGTTCCTCAGCTTTGGGCGCGGTATCAGAAAATCCTAAGATACTGGGAAAAACTCTTATATTTGTTGGTTTGGCAGAAGGAATTGCGATTTACGGTTTGATTATTTCCATCATTATTTTAGGAAGATTATAGGAACGTGACATGAAGTTTTTTGCGATTAGCGATAACGTTGATACAATAACAGGCCTTAGATTGGCAGGAATAAAAGGAATACTTGTTCACGAAAAGGCAGAGGTTATACAAGCTTTGGAAAAGGCGGTCGAGGATGTCAATGTGGGGATTATAATTATGACAGAGCTTCTTGCAGAAATGGTGCAGGAGGAAGTAAAGGAAATAAGATTAGATGCCACGAAACCCATCATCACGGTTATACCGGATCGACACGGCGAAAGAAGAAGACCTGATTATATAACAAATTATATAAAGGAATCTATCGGCTTAAAGATATGAGGTGTTAATAATGTCAGTTACCATTGAGGATAAAATAGAGATATTCAGCAAGCTTATATTTGGTAATATTGAAGAACAATCTTCAGAAAGAAAACAAATGCTTGCAGAACCTCACAAAAAAGAGCTAGAGGCACTTAAGCTCGAGGTAGAGGAAAGAAGAAAAGAGCTTATGGAGACTGCAATAGCAAAAGCAGAAAGAGAAAAAACCAAACTGATGGCACAAGCTAAGAATCAGCAGCAGCAGATGCTGATTTATCAGAAGCACCAAGCCATGCAAAGAATAATGGAAAAAATGAAGGCTCTGGCGGAAGCTTACACAAATACTCAAGGTTATAAGGAACATATTCGAAAAACGATTGAGTTGGCTCTAAAAACTTTGGATCAATCAAAACAAATCATTTTTTATGTAATGGAAAAGGATCTGCAGCTGTCTGAACAGATATTGAACGAGAAGCTGACAAAAGCTAACAAGCAGATTATTTTTGAGGTAAAAAAAGCTTCTGGCAATATAATCGGAGGTATCATAGCAGAGGACAAAGAAGAGCTATTACAGTTGGATTTAACTATAACAGCCATATTAGATGAAAATAAAGATAAAGTAGGAGCGGCTATAACCAAAAGACTTAATGAGGTGAGTAGCTTATGAACAATGAACACTCAAAGGCCAAAATAATATATATAAATGGACCCGTTGTAAAAGCAGAAAATGCAGAAGCTCTAAAAATGCGGGAAATGGTTCTGATTGGTCGTAAAAAGCTGATTGGAGAGGTAGTATCTGTTGAAAACGAAAATGCTACCCTGCAGGTATATGAAGAAACCTCAGGCCTTGAATGGGGTGAGGAAGTTATATCCACGGGAAAGCCTCTTTCTGTAAAGCTGGGACCCGGAATATTGAGCAACATATTTGATGGCATAGAAAGACCTTTAGAACAAATTTATGGAATGGGATCAACCTTTATACCAGAAGGTATAGGCTTGATTTCTATTGATTTGAACAAGCCCTGGGAGACACATATAACTGCATCGGTAGATGACTACTTGGAAGAGGGCAGTGTTTATGCTACCGTGCAAGAAACCTCAATGATATTGCATAAGCTTATGGTTCCTCCAAAAACACGAGGCAAAGTGATTTTTGCAGAGGTAGATGGAAGATATAATATTGAACATATCGTGATCAGGCTATTAAATGACGAAGGGGAAGAAGTATCCCTCAAGCTGTATCAAGAGTGGCCTGTAAGAACTCCGCGCCCTGTCAGGCAAAAAAAGGCAATAGAAAAACCATTGGTTACAGGACAGAGAGTAATTGATACCTTCTTTCCGTTGGCAAAGGGTGGGACTGCTGCTATACCGGGCGGTTTCGGCACAGGGAAGACCATCACACAGCACCAATTGGCAAAATGGAGTGACGCAGACATGATCGTATACATCGGCTGTGGTGAAAGAGGCAATGAAATGACGGAGGTTCTTGAAGACTTTCCGAAGATTATTGACCCAAGAAGTGAGAAATCCTTGATGGAAAGAACGGTGCTGATAGCCAATACCTCCAATATGCCGGTTGCTGCCAGAGAAGCGTCTATCTATACAGGAATAACAATCGCCGAGTATTATAGAGACATGGGTTATCACATAGCAATCATGGCAGATTCCACATCCAGATGGGCGGAGGCTCTTCGAGAAATTTCGGGCAGATTGGAAGAAATGCCTGCAGAGGAGGGTTATCCTGCATATTTACCCTCAAGGCTGGCGCAATTCTACGAAAGAGCAGCATATGTAGAAACCTTGGCGGGCAATGAAGGCTCCATCACAATAATCGGTGCAGTATCTCCTGCCGGCGGAGACTTCTCAGAGCCTGTAACGCAAAATACAAAACGTGTGGTTAGCACCTTTCTGGCATTGGACAAAGCCCTGGCATACTCAAGGCATTACCCTGCAATCAACTGGCATAACTCCTATAGTGGCTATGTAAGTGTCTTAAAAGACTGGTATGAAGAAAATATAGCTGAGAACATGATGGAACTGCGTGCTAAAATTTTAAGTATTCTTCAAGAGGAGCGCAAGCTGTTAGAGATTGTTAAGCTGGTTGGTGAGGATATACTGCCAGATGATCAGCGTTTGATATTGGAAATTTCTAAAGTTATCAAGGTAGGCTATTTGCAGCAAAGTGCATACCATAAGGATGATGCCAATGTATCCTTGAGCAAACAATACAAAATGCTTACAGTGATTGATAAGCTCTATGAAGCTGCAAATAGAAGCATAAAAGAAGGAGTGCCAATATCTAAGGTTAAAAATGAGGAGATATTTTATAAGATCATAACTATGAAATATAAGGTTTCAGAGGAAAACTTGGAGCTGCTGGACCAATTGATGCAAGATATTGATGAGTATTACAGCTCCCTTGAAAAAATGTATAAAAAGGGGAGTGGGCAGAATGAAGCTGAGATATCTGAAGTTAGATAAGATAGATGGTCCTTTGCTCTTTTTAAGTGGTGTAAAACAAGCATTCTATGATGAAATGGTAGATATAGTAGTAGAGGGCAATCAACACAAAAAAGGTAGAGTTGTGCAGATCAATAAAGATCGAGTTGTAATTCAGGTTTTTGAGGGCACCTCAGGGATTTCACTGAATAACTCAAGTGTAGCTTTTTCAGGAAGCCCTATGAGAATACCCCTTTCAAAGGATGTTTTGGGAAGAGTTTTTAACGGTATAGGAGATCCTATTGACGGGGCAGACTTTTTTGCAGAACAGAAATATGATATAAGCGGACGTCCTATCAATCCTGTAGGGAGAAAGTATCCAAGAGATTATATTCAAACAGGTATATCCTCAATTGATGGCTTGACTACCTTGATTCGAGGACAAAAGCTGCCTATTTTCTCTGGTGATGGACTACCCCATAATGATGTTGCCGCACAAATCGTTAAGCAAGCAAAAATTTCAGGGGATGCAACCGCCAACTTTGCAATTGTATTTGCTGCCATGGGTATTAAGCATGATGAAGCGGAATTTTTCAAAAGACAATTTGAGCTTTCTGGCGTACTTAATAAGGTTGTCATGTTCGTGAATCTTGCCGACGATCCTATAGTAGAGAGAATCACAACACCCAGATGTGCTTTGACGGCAGCAGAATATTTAGCTTTTGAACATGATATGCATATATTGGTTATCATGACGAATATGACCAGCTATGCAGAGGCTTTGCGAGAAATCTCTTCTGCTAGAGAGGAGGTGCCCTCCAGAAAGGGCTATCCAGGCTATCTGTATTCTGATCTTGCCAGCCTTTATGAAAGAGCCGGTATGACCAAGACTTCCAAGGGAAGTATTACACAGATACCTATACTTACTATGCCAAATGATGATATAGCTCATCCGGTACCTGACTTAACTGGCTTTATAACGGAAGGTCAGATCATATTATCCAGAGAACTATTTCAAAAGAATATATATCCGCCTGTAAACATATTGCCTTCGCTATCAAGACTTATGAAGGATGGCATAGGGGAAGGTTTTACCAGAGATGATCATCCAGATCTTGCAAATCAGGTCTTTTCGGCTTATACGCATGTGCAGGAGGTAAGAGCTTTGGCACAGGTTATAGGAGAAGAGGATATATCAGATTTAGATAAGAAATATTTAGAGCTTGGCAGACAATTTGAGAGCAAGCTTCTTAACCAAGGCTTTGAAGCCAATAGAAGCATCGAAGAGACTCTAAATATAATGTGGGAAATTCTTAAGGCCATTCCAAAAGGAGAGCTTACACGTGTAAAGCCCGAACTTATTGACAAGTATTATAAGGGGTAAGCATTATGGAAGAAAACATAGCATTTACCAAAACCAATCTTATAGCAGCAAAAGCCACCTTGGATTTATCTTTAAAGGGTTTTGATCTGTTGGACAAAAAAAGAAATGTTCTTATCATGACAATGATGGGCTTTATTGACAAAGCAGAAGAAGTGCAGAATAAAGTAGCTGTTGTATTCGGCGAAGCCTATGAAGCATTGAAGACTGCCAATATCACGATGGGAATCAACAATGTGGTGCAAATATCGCAGTCAGTAGCAGAGGTTGAAGACTTTAACATATTGGATAAAAGTATAATGGGTGTGGAAATACCAGAAATACTCTATCAAAAAACGGATTTGCAACGTTATTACAGCTTCTATGATACAAATACCGCATTAGATGTGGCATTTAAAAGTTTTCATGAGGTAAAAGCTCTTTTATTTGAGTTGTCTGAAATCGAAGATTCAGTTTATAAGCTGGCTATGGAAGTAAAGAGAACACAAAGAAGAGCCAATGCGTTGCAGAATATACAAATACCAAAATACAAGGGCATCGTAAAAGCGATTACTGATGTACTGGAGGAAAAAGAGCGGGAAGATTTTTTCCGTCTGAAGGTAGTAAAGAAAAAACATGGAAAGTAAAAAAAGCATTGTATACAGTTTGCGCTGTATACAATGCTTTTATTTATTTATCCCAGCATTTTTGCTAAGTCTTCTTGTGCATCTCCTGTTAATTGCAGGTTGAAGTTTTGTTGTAGAACACCTACTACATTGGAAGTAAACCAGTTTGGAGCAGATGGTCCTACGTGAATATCCTTCACACCAAGGCTGAATAATCCAAGGAGTATAGCAACAGCTTTTTGCTCAAACCATGAAAGTACGATGCTTAATGGGAGATCGTTCACACCGCATCCAAAAGCTTCTGCAAGTGCAACCGCTATTTTAACAGCAGAACCTGAGTTGTTGCATTGACCAAGGTCAATATATCTAGGGATGCTTGTTCCAGGTACTGAACCAAACTCATGGTCATTAAATCTAAACTTACCGCAGGAAGTCGTTAATAGAACACAGTCCTGTGGCAGCGCTAGTGCAAGCTCTCTATAGTAGTCTCTACCCTTTGTAGGAGCATCACAACCAGCTATTAGGAAGAATCTTCTTATTTTACCGCTCTTTACTGCATCAATTATTTCTGGAGCAATTCCAAGAACTGTATTGTGGTGGAAGCCTGTAACCAAAGTTTCCTCTGATTGAACATCAGCAACAGGAAGTGATAATGCTTTTTCTATAAGTGGAGAAAAATCATTGTTTACAATTTTCTTTGCTCCCTCAAGACCGCATGTTCCATAGGTAAAGAATCTGTCACCATAGCTGCCTCTTATCGGCATTAAGCAGTTTGTTGTACCAAGTATAGCTCCTGGGAAGTTTTCAAACAATGTTCTTTGATCATACCAAGCTTTACCAACATTGCCCTTTAAGTGAGAATATTTCTTTAACTCTGGATAGCCGTGAGCCGGAAGCATTTCTGAGTGAGTATATATGTTAATGCCTTTGCCTTCTGATTGCTTCAGAAGCTCTTCTAAAGCAAATAGGTCATGGCCCGTAATTACAATACAGTGTCCTTCAACTTTGTTTTGTGAAACTCTTACTGGTGTTGGTACACCTAATTTGCTAGTGTGGGCTCTATCTAATAGATCCATAGCCTTCACTGTAGCAGTACCAACCTTAAGAACCATGTTTATATGTTCTTCCAAGTTGAAGTTTGAGTTGGTTAAAGTCATGTACAAGGCTTCATGTGTGATTGCATCCACTTCGTCATCGCTAAAGCCTAATTCTCTTGCATGGGTAGCGTAAGCCGCAATCCCCTTCAAACCAAATATCATCGTGTCCTGTAGTGCTGCTATATCCTCGTTTTTACCGCATACACCTACTTTTGTACATCCCATTGATGGCGTTTGTTCACATTGATTGCAAAACATTTTTTGTCCCCCTTAAATTTGATTTTTATTGTAAAATTTTTAACGATTTTGTATTACATATATATACTACTAAACCGCTCAGGATTAATCTGTGATTTATATCACATTTTACTATGTTTATGAAATTTATATGAATAAATGGTTTAAATTACATATTGCTGTGAAACAAATATAATATTTTTACAGTCGAAAATCGTGATATAATGTTATTTAGTAAGATATCATATTAGAATTTGTTCCTTGAAAAACAAGCTATACCAAAAAGTTGTGAGGTGCTGTATGAAAAATAAAAAACCAATCCTATTATTAATTGCAGTAATACTTGTAATCATTTCTGCAGTGAGCTACGAATCTATAACTACGGCCTTGTTAATAAGCCCTGATAAACAGCAGAATCAAGGTCCTCAAGCTCCGCAAAATCCTCTGCCGGATACAACAAAACCCAGTACGGACAAGCCTGATACTCAACCTATTGAACAACCTGAAAAGCAAGAAGAGGTTGTTGAGAATAATGAAAATGTTGTATATATCAGCGCCAGTAAATTAAATGTAAGAGAACAGACTGCCAAGGATGGCAAGATTTTGGACAGCTTGATGAAAGGAACTGCTGTAAGCATAAAGAATGAAAAAACGGATGAGGCTCAAATACGTTGGTACAATATTGCTTATGAAAATGCAACAGGAGAAGTAAACGGTTGGATAGTGGCCGAATACACTGTTAAAGATAGAGCAGAGCTTTTGGATACACGCTTGAGTGGCTTGGATTTATCTCCCCAAGATAAAACCTATGAGTATCCAGATAATCCAAGGGTGGAAGTAAAAGGTATTTATATAACGTTATATTCAGCTTCTGGTGAAAGGCTGGACAAGCTAATTGAAATGACAAAAAGAACAGAGATTAATACTTTTGTAATTGATGTAAAAGACGATAATGGAAATATGCTTTTTGCTACAGAAGCGGCGGAAAAGTATAGTCCTGAGGCAAATAAAAAAGCACCTATCAAAGACATTAAAGCTTTTATGCAAAAACTAAAGGACAACAATATCTATACTATTGCCAGAATAGTTTCCTTTAAGGACCCTGCTTATGCAAGGCAGAATCCTGATAAAGCAATAGTCTACAAAGATAGTGGCAAGCCTTTTACAAACAGTGACGGAATTATATGGGTATCCCCCCATGATAGAAATTTATGGCAGTACAATTTATCGGTTTCAAAGGAAGCTGTGGCAGCTGGCTTCAATGAAATACAATTTGATTATGTAAGATTCCCAGCTTCCAATGGCGGCAAGCTGGATAAGGTATTGGACTATAGAAACGAAACAGGTGAGTCAAAGCCTGAAACAATACAAAACTACTTAAAGGAAGCTAGAAAGCAGCTTTCACCAATGCAAGCATATATATCTGCGGATATTTATGGACTTGTTGGCTCAGTATCCGATGACATGGCATTGGGTCAATATTGGGAAGCCGTAAGCAACGTGGTGGACTATGTATCTCCAATGATGTATCCGAGCCATTATGCTAACGGGACCTATGGCTTGTCTGTACCGGATGCATACCCCTATGAAACGATTCTCAAAAGTACAAGGGACTCAGTAAATAGAAATAAAAATATAGAAACACCGGCAGCTGTAAGACCGTGGATTCAGGACTTTACTGCTACTTGGGTGCCTGGATATATAAAGTATGGTGTAAAAGAATTAGAGCTGCAGATAAAAGCTCTTGAAGAAAATGGAGTAAAGGAATATCTTCTTTGGAATGCAACCAATAGGTATTCAGAGGGAGCGCTGCTGAAGTAAGATTTTAAGCATTAAACATTCTGCATTATTCAATAAGCAGGGTGTTTTTTTCTTGAATAGACTATGCAGGTATTGTAAAATAATATTAAAGACTTCTAAAAAATATAGAGGTTTTTGTAAATTTTATATATTTATAATTCATAGCTTTGTGAGGTGTTTTGTATGGATATTGTTTACAGACCAATGCATTTAAGTGATTTGGATGGTGTTTGGAGGTTTCTAGAGACAATTAAGGAGGAGAACAGTCAAGTATCTCTTGTTGACATACCTGACAAGGAGGAGCTCAAGAGTTGGTTGGAAAGCGAAAGCTTATTTTTATACATAGCAGAATGTGATGACCTGATCGTTGGTTTTTTGCGTGCAACCAGGGGCAGTGAGGTATACAAAAGACATTCTGCCATACTGTCTATAGCAACACATCCGGAGTATAGAAATCAAGGTATTGCAAGAGAACTTACCAATACAGGTCTGGAGGATATGAAGAAAGATGGTATTACCATAGCCAGAGCCTATATATACAGTGATAACATAACTTCAATAAACACAGTGTTGAAGCTGGGTTTTACCTTTGGAGGAAGTGTTCTGATGCACCACTATAATGACAAGCTTAAGCAATATGTAGATGACCTGATATTTCATAAAATTTTAAGAGATTAGGAGAAGTACTATGAGTTTTTACGTAAGAGTGTTTTCACAAGCAGAGGATTATCCTTCCTTGAATGCCCTTTGTGATGAGCTGCTGGAGGCGGGTTATGAGTTTTCCACCTCGCCAGGCAAGGAAGAACCGGAATTTAAAGAGCAGAATTGGAGTAGTTTTGTTTTTCAATATAATGAAAAGAATAAGCCAATATTTGTTGAGAGAAACACAATAAAGGATGAAGATAGCCTATTCAAGGAAGAACAAAAAGAGTTCTTGGATGATGTGAAGGCCTTGCCCTATAGCAAGGGTCAGAAAAAAGCTGTGGAGGTTCTTAAGAATACAGAACAAATATATGCCTTTGAGCTGGATGAAGATATCACAGAAGAAGGCTGGGAATTCCTGGAGTGCTTATTGGATTTTCTTTGCGATGCCACAGATGGCTATGTGCAAGTTGATGAAGAGGGCATATATGATCAAGAGGGTAATCTGTTAGTAGAAATAGATTGATTTATAGCTCCGAGTTAGACTCGGAGCTTTTATGTTTTTTAGTTGTACTTGCACAAATAAAGTTGTAGTTACATATATTTACAAATGAGTCTATTATTTCTGGGAGGTATCGAAATGAAAAAAATGCCAATGTGCCCAATGATGATGCAAATGCCGATGATGCAGATGCCAATGATGCAGTCAATGGATATGTATAATATGAACTACGAAAAGGACGAATATGAGGCCGATGAAAGAGACGAAGAATATTTTACTGGCATGCAGAGTGAAAACTATAATAGGATGATGCCTTATGTAATGATAACTGTAGACAAGATGGAGAAAAAAGGCGATATGATATATGCAGAATATCCAGATAAGCATATGATAGAAAGAATGTCAGAGGAAGCCTATGGCAACATGGTTAGCGAAATGCCTGACATGGCTGATGAGTATGAAGAAGAAAGGCAGTATGGTGGAAGAAGACATTTTGGAAGAGACTTAATAACCTTTTTACTATTCAATGAGCTTTTGAGACGTAGAAGAAGACGCAGAAGAAGACGAGATTTTTTCTACGGGGATGATGATTTCTATTATTATGAATAATCTTTGAAATATAATAGTACAGCCGGCTTATGCTGGCTATATTATTTTTTGCGTAAGCTCATCAATCTTTAAAACTTCTATTCCTTGATATTCAATCAAAGCATTGGCATTGGTCCACTGTATCAAATCATTCTGCAGCTCTTCGCCTTTTTCTGGCTCTGCCAATATTTTTAAAGTCACAATTTCTAAATATTGAGTATCAGCAAGTATATAAGCTTTTTTATTTATCTCGTGCTGTATTTTATCCAGTAGGTTGTAATCCATCTTTATACTATAAACGGCATAGGGTTGCAGCTTCATTATACCTGCCGCTCGCACAGCATCCGCACAGCCTTGAGTGTAGGCTCTTATTAGCCCTCCGGCACCAAGCATAATGCCACCAAAATATCTTGTGACAACCACTACGGTATTGGTCAAGCATTCCTTTCTGAGAACCTCGAGAATAGGTACGCCGGCAGTGCCTGAAGGCTCTCCATCATCACTAGAGCGCTGTATGCTGCTTGTTTCACCGATTATAAATGCGGAACAATTATGACTGGCATCATAATGCTTTTTTTTAATTGTATGTATAAAATCCGCAGCCTCTTGCTCTGTATAAACAGGAGCAATATAGGATATAAATCGAGATTTTTTTTCTATAAAAACGCTTTCTGCATATTTTTTTACCATTCTGATCGCTTTTTTCATTTTCTCACCTTCTATTTCTAACAAATAATTTTTAGTCGAATTCAAAATGTGCAAAAAAATATTATGTTTTTTGCAAACAAAACAATTCATATATATTATACTGCCAATTTTTTTCAATTGCTACTGCTTATGTGGCACTTTGGCAACTGTGATTTTATATTACAGCTTTGCTAAATTTTAAAGGATATATATATTATTGACGTCGGGAATAATTAATACACCAGCATAATGTTATTAACATAATATAATAATGAATTAGAAAAAAAGGTAAAACAATAAATATTTTAGGTGGAGATAATAATGGATACCAGGATTTGGTGTGAATTTACATCCCCAGTAGATGTTTGCAGAGAATTTATATTAAGAATTCTTAAAAAATATAATGTGACGTTAAACTACAAGCTAGAATACAAACAGGCAAACGGCAGTTTTTTTGATATGATAAAAATATATAATCAGAACAATATACCTGTTTCAATATGGGCAACCATGGGTGATGATATGGGCTATTGGATCAATGAAAAAAATGCTTTTGACTTTGATAACTACATTCGGGAGCTTGTGGAGGAGATAGAGCGACAAAAGTTAACAATTAAAGGTATTTGCATTGATATGGAGTCACCACTTAAGGATGTGCAGAGACTATCTAATCCAAAAAGCAGGCTAGATCCTCTTATATTATTTGGCAAAGCAGTAACTCATAATTTAAACAAAAATAGATACAATAAAGCAAAGGAAATCCTCAAGGAAACATGCAGCTTTATAAGAGCAAAAAATTTAGAAAGCTATGCCACATGTGCCCGACACTGTTACTATGATTTGCGTTTTAACTCTGAAATAATGCAAAATGCATTAGAGATTCCGGTATTTGATATTGAGTGGGATAAATATAATCTAATGTATTATGCCACAATGATAAGACAAGAATTGTATAAAATTAAGAGGGTAAATGTAGATTATTTGATATATCATCAAATCAAACATCTGAAGGAAACATTAAAGGATAAGCTAGCTGTATCCGTAGGTGTTACAAACGTAGGAAAGTTAGGCAATGAACCACATTATGAAAGCATTGAGGAATTTTCAAAGGATATAGGAATTTTGAAGGAATGTGGAGTGGAGGACTTCTCTCTTTTTAGCTTAGATGGTATCATGCAGGAAAAAAGGCTTGAAGGTTTTTTAGCTGCCATCCAGAACTCCAAGCCGGCAAAGCCTGACTTTTGCAGGAGGGTAATTCGAAATGAAGCACTGGCAGAAATGCTATTAAGGCTAGGTAATGTTTATTATAGCTTATTTTAAAGCAAAATATCTTAGATATTCTGCTTTTTTTTTATTGTATAGGAAACCCCCATTAAAAGAATTTTCACAAGGTATAATGAAACAAAAATCTTTTGTTACGTAGGAAAGTATAATTTCCTATACAATGGGGGATGCAAGGGGGAGAATCCCCATGCCGTTAAAGGAGGGTGCTCAGGATGCTTGCATCCGTCGAAGGGAACCATAGGGTTCCTTAGGGTCAAATAGTGCGGCGGGAGACGCATTTTTTATTGCTGCGAAGTTGTCATCGTAATAAATGATTGATTTTTGCAGATAATATAACGATGCAAAAATATGTTCCCCACTTCTATAAGTGGCGGGTTCCGATTTCAGTAACAGGAGGTGGACATATATCCCCTTGCTTCGTTGAAACGCCTTGGGTAGTTTTTTGCAACAAGTGCAAAAAACTTTCAATAAATCTTGTTATAAGTTAGTTATTATTTCATTCATTAATTTATATGGAGAGGTGGCAGCTTTGAAAACAAGGAGTTTGGTTTTAGTATTATTAGCAGCAGCAATAACTGTTGCAGTAAACGCATTCGCCTACACAAGTATTCTAAATGGTTCCAGTACGATGCTGAATTTGGTTAAAAAATTTAACTTTATATATGCTACACCTAAGACTTATATGGACTTGGCAAAGAGGCTGCAAAAAAAACCTAACTACAATAACTTTAATAAACAAATGGATAATATTATATCAGATAAGTCAGGAGAATTCATTGAAGCTGCTTTTGAGAAAAACGATGAGGATATTGCGAAACTGCTGGATTCCAGTGCAAAATATATAAAGTCCATGGATGGCTCAGGTTTTATCAGGCATATAGACAATGGAGTTCATGTCGAAGGCTATATGGCTACGGACAAAAAGCTTATAAGAGCAAAACAGCGCTGGTATATGGTGGAGGATGACAATACTGTAACCTGCAGCATGGAAATATATCTGGAAGACATGAAGACACCACAGCTTTGGTACCTGCACTTTAAAAAAGTGAAAAGTGATTGGAAAATTTTTATGCTAGAAAATGATATTTAGGAATAGAAAACTTAGCTGTAATACATGACTCTTTGCTTTAAGTGAAGAGTCATTCTTTTGTGCTGATTATACAGGTATTTCATGATACAATTAATAAAAGACATATTTTGCTGTAACGGAGGTGTTAAAATGGAAATATATAAAATAATAAATAATCTACTGGAAGCTGTCAGCTTTAATGATTTTATTAAATCTAAAGAGGAGCATTATTGGATTATTGCTGAACCAGATGAAATACTCAATCATAATGACTTTTTTAGATTCCATAAGTCCACCGTAGCGGAATGCACAAATGCTAAACAGCATCCTAGGCTGGAGGTCTATGATGATGTAAGCTTTGGCGTAATCAACATAATAAATCATATAGAGAATTGGTTTGAAGCGAAGGAGATAAATTTTTATATTACACACAACTATTTAATTTTTGTTACTAGAGGTAAGAATAAGCTGATTGAGCAGATAAAAAATGAGATAAAAGAAAATTTTAAAGACTCATCGAATTATAATATTAATGAGTCAAAGATTTTATATATGCTGTTAGACAGATTGACTTCCATGGATAATATTATATTAAAGAAAATTGAGTCTAGTATAGCTTCACTTGAGGAGCAGGTTATATCGGGTGTGAATCAGGATTTCACAGTAGAAATAATAAAGCTTCGGAAACAGCTTCTTTACTTGAAGCGTTATTATGAACCTCTTATAGATATATCAGAGGATCTTGAGGAAAATGAAAATGGATTGATAGACGAAGGGGCAATTAGATATTTTACAATATTGATTAATAGAATTCAGAGATTAAATCATAATGTTATTAATTTAAGGGATTATGTAACTCAGGTTAGAGAAGCTTATCAAGCGCAAGTAGATATCAAGCTGAATAAGACCATGAAGTTTTATACTGTTATAACTACAATATTTCTACCTTTAACTCTAATAGCGGGCTGGTATGGCATGAATTTTACTTATATGCCTGAGCTTGACTGGATTTACGGATATCCATTTGTTATGGGTTTGAGCCTGACGGTGGTAGCTGTATGTTTGTATTATTTTAAACGTCATAACTATTTGTAAAATCGAGGGTAGCTGCCTACAGCTACCCTCGATTTTACATCACCTGAAGGATATAGCACTTCAAATAGAGTGATTCACTGGAGCCCAGCAAAGTTGGATGATCCTTTGCCTGTGTTCGGAACTCTACTTGACGCACAATTTTTTTTGCATCTCTTGCTGCATCCTGCAGCATTTCCTCAAATAGATTAGGAAGCATATAATGTGAGCATGAGCAAGTAACCAGGAAGCCCCCAGGCTTTACCAGCTTCATGCCTCTTAGGTTTATTTCTTTATAACCCCTGTATGCACCCTCCAAAGCAGACTTTGACTTACAGAAAGCAGGGGGATCCAGTATTACAACATCGTACTTCTCGTTGTTTACCTGACATTCCTTAAGGTAATCAAACACATTAGCAACGACGCCCTTAACCTTATGCTGCAGGCCGTTTAGCTCAGCGTTTTTATTTACATACGCTATTGCATGCTCAGATATATCAACTGCAGTTACTTCCTCTGCTCCATAATAGGCTGCATGTAGTGCAAAGCCGCCAGTATGTGTAAAGGTATCCAAAACCCTTGCACCCGTCACGAGAGGCTTGAGCGCTGCTCTGTTCTCTCTTTGATCCAAGAAGTAGCCTGTTTTTTGACCATTCTCTATATCAACCAACATTTTGATTTCGTTTTCTAGTATCTCTACTGTAGTTTCGAATTCTTCACTGAGAAAGCCCTTTTTTTGCTCCAACCCTTCTTTTTCCCTAATCTGCACATCATTTCGCTCAAATATACCTTTAGGCTGTATGATTTCCTCTAGAAGTTCAATGATTAGTTCCTTGTATTTCTCTATGCCAAGGGATAAGGTTTGTATACTCAAATAATCACCAAACTTGTCAACAATCAGTGCAGGCAGCAGATCTGCTTCACCAAATATAACTCTGCAGCTGCTTGTATCCACAAGCTTCTTGCGATATTCCCAAGCATCATTTATGCGTTTTCGAAAGAACTCTTTATTGATTGCTTCCTGCTGACGTGTAAGTAATCGCACTAATATTTTTGATTTATTATTAATATAACCTCTACCCAGGAAACCACCCTTGAAGTCATGAACATCAACGATATCACCCGGATCATAGAAGCCTTCGATGGATTTAACTTCATTGTCAAAAATCCAAGGATGCCCCATTTGTATTCGCTTTTCTTCGCCTTTTTTTAATGTTACTTTAATCATTTCTTCCTCCATCTGACTTTGTCTTTGTTAAATATTACCTAAACCAGAAAAAAGGTACTTTACCTTCTCTAATCATTAAGAACTATCAATATATGTGCCATGAAATCTTTTGCTTTGTATTCATTATGTGCAAATCATCTTCC
>MGOS01000085.1:164-2576 GCA_001797185.1 Clostridiales bacterium GWB2_37_7 | reverse complement strand
ACTTTTGTACATCATATCTTGTTATGCAAATTACATTATGTATTAAGCCTTATATTTTGTCCAGCATTATATTTACATTCTTATACTTATTATCTTTCCTTTCGCCATAAAAGAACAAGAAAACAACATTTCCCGGGAAATCAACCAAAAATTTCACATAGGCACTCTTGGTAAAACTCTACAATTTCCTGGAATTAGGGTATAATTAAATTGATGATTTATTTACTATAATGTTATAGGGTGTCCACTCGATCCATATAAAACAAACTTCCAAATAAGTGAAACTTTATGGTCAGCAATTGCGTCTAATATATATTTCGTGCTAAACAATTTATATTCACTAAAATAGCATGAAATGTAATCCACTATTTATAAATCGTACAAAATACCTTGTTACTTCAAGTCAAAGCTTTAGTGCGATTTATATAGAAGGCAGAATAAATATTATGGAGGTAGTCAATTTGAAGCGTATAATGAAGAATATTTTGCTGATGGCAGTGATTATATTTGCTATGCAGTCCTACCAAGTGGTACTGGCTCAAAGCATTAGAGATGAAGTGAAAGTTAATATGGAGGTAAAAGTAGGTTTTGACGGCTATTACAGGTTAGGCAATTATGTACCCTTCTACTTTGAAATCGATAATAAGCTAAAGGACATCAATGGAGAATTGCAAATCGAACTACCAGATGAATTGGATAATTTAACCTTGTATTCGATACAGATCAATCTTCCAAATAATTCTACCAAGAAATTTGTTATGAATGTCCCTATTAGCCGTTTTACTTCTAAACTTCAGGTTAATATTGTGGAAGGCAAAAATAAAGTTTTTTCAAAAGCTATTAAGGTAAATCCAGGAGCGAATGTTGAAACCTTCGGTTTGGGTATTTTGAGTGATGATTATGAAAGCGTAAAATATATAAATAAAATTCCAACAGACAATTACTCTCAGTTTTCAACAAAAGCTGTAAAGCTCAATGAAAGTATGCTTTCCGAGAGTGTTGACATACTCAAAAACTTTAATGTCATAGTAATCAATAACTTCGATACATCTAAGCTGACAAAAGAACAGTATGGAGCCCTTAAAGCTTGGGTCGAGGATGGAGGTATGCTGTTAATAGGTACTGGTCCATCCCATAGCAAGACCCTTGCTATATTTAAGGATGATTTTATAACAGGGGAAATTGGAGAAGTCTCTACATTATCGACCAGCCAACTTTATAACGTAGCACAAGGTGGGGCAAATGGAGATCGTATGCAAATCAGTGTCCTTGATATGAAGCTTAATGACAGTGCTATGGTTCTAAATGAAGGAAATACACCTTTGGTGGTCAAAATGGAAAAGGGCAGCGGGTTTGTAGCAATAGCAGCTTTTGATCTTGGGTTAGAGCCTCTTGCGAGCTGGGTTGGAAGGGCAGGCTTCTCTGAAGGGCTGCTGCAAAAGTTAATGCCTAATGTATATAACAATCCATACTACAGCAAAGAGATATATCTGAATAATAATATGTATGCCATAGATAACAGCTTGAGAAATATTCCCGAGCTGCCCAAAACAAAAACAAGAGATCTTGTGATTCTTTTGTTTATATATATTATTATTGTGGCACCCTTGAGCTATTTAATTCTGAAAAAGCTGGATAGGAGAGAGTGGATGTGGCTGACTGTACCTATTGTATCTCTAATGTTTGCTTCAATTATTTATATGACAGGCTTTGGAACAAGAATAAATGAGCCTATCGTTAACGTTATTAATATAGTAGAATTTGGAAATAGCGGAAATGCTGTACCCAAAAGCTTTGCAGGGGTATTTACTCCTAACAAATCCAATATCCGAGTGGAAGCGGCTGATGGCATGAGTATAAAACCTATTGTACTAAATGTGTATGATTCTTATGGTCCAATACAAAATACAGATGACAAGAAGGAAAAACAAGTCGTAACGAAAGTCATACTATCACCCAAAACCGTGGTTGAGTTTTATAAAACCTCAGTTTGGAGCATGAAGACCCTAACATTAAGCAACATTGAAAATATAACAGGGAAATTTGATGTACAAATCAATCATTCCAAAAATGCGTATCAAGGCACTGTAACCAACAGCTCAGGCTTTGATTTGCAGGAATGCTACATTGCTACCTCAAACCAAGTAATTGATATCGGATCCATAAAGAATGGTGAGACAATCAAATTTGATGATAAAAAGGGCAAGAATTATTCTTATCCCTATGAAATGATTAATGCCATTTACCAGGATCCAAATCAGGGAAGAACACGAGGAAAAAAAATTACTTCAGAGGAAATTGATGAATTTCGTAAAAGCTTTCAGAAGCGACAAGTGATGGAGTATTACTTAATGGGTGGAGGTCAAGGTATCAAAGGTGCGAAGCTAATCGGTTGGAGTAATAATCCTATCG
>MGOS01000085.1:0-153 GCA_001797185.1 Clostridiales bacterium GWB2_37_7 | reverse complement strand
TTGGTAAATGGTAAAACAACAAAGAGATACGAAAAGGATCTAGTTGTTTCAGATATTTCAATAACCTTTAGAACTGGTAATAGAGTTAGCTATCCGTTGGGATATATACAACCAGTAATAACCAAAAATAATCTGGCGAATGGGAATTATGAT
>MGOS01000084.1:22532-22775 GCA_001797185.1 Clostridiales bacterium GWB2_37_7 | reverse complement strand
TTAAGCCAAACAGCTTTGAAATGGCATTGGAACTAATATCCAGAGATTTTGGTTCCAGATGCATAGCTTTGAGGGTGCTTAAATAGTCATCAGCCATAGCCCTGGGCAAAGCCGCTATTAATATTTTTGTTTTACTATCCTGCTTCTCCTCCAGCACCTTGTGTTCAATGATATACTCATTCAAATCGATAGGTAAATATTGTTCTATTTCATACCTGATCATGCTTTCCATTTCTTGAGGCT
>MGOS01000084.1:19346-22495 GCA_001797185.1 Clostridiales bacterium GWB2_37_7 | reverse complement strand
AGTGCTCTGAATTGTGAATATTGCATTTTTAATTCTTATTTTATTCTCGGATAGAGCATTAACAATGATTTGCTTGAGTATATCTGCTTTACCTTCTGCAAATACAAGTTTTCCATCCATCAAACTATCCTGTGGTGTTTTTACAGCGACAACTTTTTCTATATATATACTGCTATTTTTATATTTTCCAACAGCTATCTTTATTTTACTAGAGCCAATATCGATTGATATTACACTTTTTTGTGACAAACCTATCCCCCCGGTTTCCTTATATTAAAATACGCTGCATATACATCTGCACGATTTGTGTGCCGTAAAAAATCACGATCAGCGATGCGATGGCGATAAATGGACCAAATGGTATATAATCTTTTCGGGTTTTTATCTTGGCTGCTATAAGAATTAGTGATAATACGGCACCGATTATAAAGGCAAGCAATGCTATCAATATTATCAGCTTCCAACCGAAAAACAATCCAAGTACAGCCATTAGCTTGATATCTCCTCCACCCATGGCGCCATTTGTAAGCATAGCTATGATAAGGAAAGACCCACCGCCAAGTATAAACCCAATAATGCCGGGCACCATATCCGTCTTGATATTATAAATATTAAATATCAACCCGGCAACAAGTCCAAACAAAATCAGTTCGTCAGGTATTTCCTGCCTTTCCAAATCAACTAGGGTTATAATTATAAGTAAGCTTAACAGCACTGTGTATTTTAGGAAATCCATACTAATAAAAAACTTATTGAACAACAATAAAAATATCAAGCCTGTAAGCAATTCTACGATTGGATATTGTATGGATATCTTGGCACCGCAGTACTTGCACATTCTTCTATTAATCAAATAACCCAAAACCGGAATCAAGTCAATCGCATTTAAGCTATGCTTGCAGTTTGGGCAGTGAGAAGGCGGAAAAGCGATAGATTTTTTCTCGGGTATTCTATAGATACATACATTCAAAAAGGAGCCTATTGAAAGTCCTAGTACAAAAATTATAATCTGTATTGCCAGCATATTCTCACCCCTAAATAAAAGATTACCTCCTGTCAACTAATCATGTGCAGGAGAATGTCGTATTAAGTATTTAATTGTAATTCCACTAATACCATATTACAAGATAAGCTAGTATTTTTCAAACATTTTGTCATTTTATATGATATTACTTATGATATAATATAGTAAATGAATTGTAAGGAGTTTTTTATATGAACCTTCGAAAGAACAATGGTTTTACATTAATAGAAGTAATTGTCTCCATAGCTATCATTGCGATGATCGGAGTTGTTTTGTCCGGCTTCATTACAACTACACTTAAAGCAAGAAATATCAGCCTTGACAGGCTAAAAACCTTGGCTTTATGTACCAGCTACTTGAATGAAATAAAATCAATACAAGATGAATTTACCAAAGAGGATGATATAAAAGATTGGTTAGACGATGAAGGATTTACACCACAAGCAAACTATTTCAAAAAAAATGAAAACAGTATAGTTTTAAAGGTTTATATAAATGAACATTTAGATGTGCCAGGTTTATATGAAATTAAGATAAATGGCAAAGCGGTTAATGCAAGTGAACTTTCAATTTCCACGGTAATTAAGGGAGGCGACTAGGGTTGAATAAAAAGAGCATATTCAATACGAAGGGCTTTTCTTTGGTGGAGCTTATTATTGTAATGGCGATATTTGGTATGATCACAATGGCTGCATATCCGATGCTAAGCTTCACCTTTAAAGCATCAGCTGCACAGTTAAAAGAATCTAATCAAAGAAATGAAGTAAGGGTTGTCTCCACGAATCTTAAGTATGACATTGAATACTCCAAAGATATAAAAAAAGTCGGTTCCAACCTTCAGATTGTAAATAGCAATAATGAGAATATTGAATATTATATGGAATCCAGTGGCGGCGAGACCTATCTAGTAAGAAAAAAAGGCAGTGTCACTAATTTTAAGGATATACCTAACGTTGAGTTTAATGTTGTAAATGAACATCTGGTAGAAGCCAGAATTTTTACTGATGTAACAAATAATAAATTTACTGATTTTAAAATATATAGATTCGAAGCAACCATAGACCTGCCGGATGATGAGGATAGTATATATGAATATATTATTAGCAACAATGTCTTTGTCCTTGGTAATGAAGTCGATGTATCAGGCAGTTCAACCATAAATGGTCCTGATGCCACAGTTATTGTCAAAACAAATCTAGATTTACAAGGAGGAAACGTTCAATATATCAGTACCAAGAATATTTATATAACAGGTAATATTGACTTGGGAGGCAGTGCCGGACTAGGCAAATTGGATGGTACAAGCAATATTTTTATAACTGGCAATACTGCAATGTCGGGAAGTGCAAATATAAATGGAAAAGTAATTATAGATGGAAACCTCACTACTACTACACCCCATTTAAAAGGGAATATCTATGTTGACGGCAATGTCACCTTTGGAGATGGGAATTATAATAGTATGACCGGACATATTTATTATACTGGTACTCTTACAAAGCCAAGCTATATTGCATCTGTTAATGCTACCCAAGTAGTGACTGTAGAACCAATCGTATTTCCAAGCATCAGTATTCCTCCATTGAAGCCAGCCAGCTGGTATGCGGCAGAAGGTTATACTTCAAATGATGATCCAAGAGACAATATGAAATTCTTTGGTGGGGATTTTGATTTTAAAGATAAAGGAAATAAAGATTTTAGCAATGTATTGATCGCAAGCAGTGGAAATATCAAATTATCAGGAAATGTAAATGTCACAGGTATTCTGTTTGCACCAAACGGTGTCGTGGACATTAATGGCAGCTCTACCTTTAGAGGTATCATTATTTCCAACAAAACTATTGTTTCCGGTAATTCTCAGGTTACCTTTGAAGCTGTAGAAATTGATGAGCTTCCATTCTAATTAATCAATTTATTGAGGTGTTGATATGAAATATCTAAACAATCAAAAGGGCAGCGCATTAGTGCTTACTATAATTTTGTTGTTAATTGTTACAATATTAGGAACGGCTATGTTGTTTTCTGTAGCCAGTGAAGTAAAGCTGAATAGAGCTATTGAGGATACAACCATCGCAAGATACTTGGCACAAGCCGGTATTGATCATGGATTGCATTGGCTGGAAAC
>MGOS01000084.1:17233-19313 GCA_001797185.1 Clostridiales bacterium GWB2_37_7 | reverse complement strand
GAAATCGTTATAAAATCTAAAGGGATAATCAAAATTGATGGTGTTGTAAAACAGCAAGTTATCATAGAAGCCACGATCAATGAAGATGGTGAAGTAACAATAAAAGAATAATTTAAAGCCCTCATGTGAGGGCTTTTTTTGTTTTATTTACAAGGAATTATCTTTTCAATAATATTTCTTTTTAGTAAAAAACCTAACAGAAACTTGCTCTGTCAGGTTTCAAATTATATTTATATTTTCATACATTCGTCATTTAACTAGTTTTCTAATTATCTATCAATCTGGTTTGTTGTAGCACTATAAGAAAAACTGCTCGAATCAGATTTAAATGCCGATCCTGCAGGAATTATTACACCTAAATCAGCGTCAGCTGCATTAATCCAGGTAATAATATCTGCTAGAGAATCGTCATCGTCAGTTCCAGGTACATTAGTATCATCTTCAGCCTCTAAAATTTTCAATGAGTTGTTAACCAATGCAACTAACTGTTCATCTGCTGCTATATTAGCTTTTTCTGTAAAACCTGTTAATCTAGGTACAGCTATTGTTGCTAAAATACCTAAAATCGCAATTACTACAATTAATTCAATTAAAGTAAAGCCTTTTCTGTTGTTCATCATTTTGTACATTTTATTCATTTCAAAATCCCCCCTTTTTATTTCATAATAATATATTTTAGTCTACATTGCAACACTATTCAACATGTCAAACATCGGCAAAATTATCGCTCCTA
This sequence comes from Clostridiales bacterium GWB2_37_7, assembly GCA_001797185.1. Lineage (GTDB taxonomy): Bacteria > Bacillota > Clostridia > Lutisporales > Lutisporaceae > GWB2-37-7. Next base: position 18,580 of record MGOS01000084.1, on the reverse strand, counting down.
CTATAGAACCGATTACCACAGCCATTACAACCAGCATCAAGGGTTCTACCAGCTTGGTCATTGCCTCTAATGCTGCTTCTGCCTCATCATCGTAATAATTGGCTGTTTTGTCTAAAATTTCATCAATTGAGCCTGATTCCTCGCCTATGGTCAGCATGGAAATGAACATAGGAGGAAACAAATTCATTCTCTTAATGGGTACTGATAATAAAATTCCTCTTTTGACATCTTCCTTCGCCTTGTCCAAGCCATCTTCTATTACTCTGTTGTTTACAATTTTTGAAGCAATATCCAAAACCTGCAGCAAGGGAAGTCCGCTGGATAGCAGTGTAGCAAGGGTTCTTGAAAGCCTTGAGGTTATAACCTTCTGATTGATTCCTTTTATAATAGGTATTTTAAACTTCAGTCCATCAAAATAATATTTAAATTTTGGCAGCTTCAATAAAAAAACAATTAGAAATATAAATGCTATATTCATGACTATAGCAATATACCAGTAATTAATTAAAAATCCACTGAGCGCCAGCAAAATCTTTGTTGGAGTCGGTAATTCTGCCCCACTGCTTTCAAATAAACCTGTAAACGTTGGCAATACAAATACCAAAAGGAATATTACCACAGCAAATGCAACGATTGCTAGTACGATAGGGTAAACCATGGCGCCCTTGACCTTATTGATAATTTTTGTTTCCTTTTCATAGTGAACTGCCATTCTGTTTAGAATTACATCCAGGTTACCACTGGCTTCACCTGCCATCACCATGTTGATCAGCAATTCCGGGAAAACATCACTATGCCTATGCATAGCCTCAGAAAGGGTCAAGCCCTGCTGCACTTTTTCATATAACTTATTAATTGCCGTTTTAAAGGTCTTTCTTTCTGTTTGAAGTCTTAATATGTCCAAGCAGGATATAAGGCTGACACCCGCTTGCAGCATGGTATGAAACTGCCTGCAAAATATCGCGATATCCTTTATTTTTACTTTACTAAAGTACACACTGAAATCAATATCCTTGTTTAATTTATCTTCTATTACATTTATAGGAAAAAATTGATTCTGTCTGAGCATGACCAGCACTTCATCCTTGGAATTCGCTTCATAAAAGCCTTCTAAAGTCTTTCCTTCAGCAGTAATGGCTTTGTATTTGTATCTGGCCATAAATTCACATCCTGTTACAAAATTTGTTGTAAATAATTTATTTTAACTTAGCTTCCCATCAAAAGACGTTCCAGCATATCCCTGTCTATACAATTCTCCAGTGCGGTTTGCTTGCTTATTTGCAGCTGTTTGCACAGCTGACTCAAGGAATAATCCATACTGTTCATGCCCAGCTTGCTGCCGGTTTG
>MGOS01000084.1:7223-17137 GCA_001797185.1 Clostridiales bacterium GWB2_37_7 | reverse complement strand
GATCTGCTGTTGTTGATGTGGAGGAAAAACATCAATGATCCTATCTATGGTTTTGGCTGCTCCAATGGTATGCAAGGTTGATAATACCAAATGTCCTGTCTCTGCAGCCGTCAAAGCGGTACCGATGGTCTCCAGGTCCCTCATTTCTCCTACCAATATTACATCCGGGTCTTGCCTTAATGCAGCACGAAGGGCATTGCCAAAGCTATTGCTGTCACTTCCTATTTCTCTTTGATTGATGATGCTCTTGTTGTGCGTATGCTGATACTCTATAGGGTCCTCCAAGGTCAAAATATGACTCTGTCTGTTTTTATTTATATAGTCAAGCATGGAGGCAAGGGTTGTTGTTTTACCGCTGCCTGTAGGACCTGTTACTAGTATTAAACCTCTTTGCTTCATTGATAATTCTTTTAGAATGGGTGGCAAGCCCAGCTCTTCCAGGGTATAAATTCTCGAAGAAATGATTCGGATTGCCAAAGCATAGCTCTCCTTTTGCTTATAGGCATTGACTCTAAAGCGTCCCTCTTCAGGGCTGGAGTATGCAAAATCAAGCTCTCCGCAGTTGTTTAATTGCTGCAGCTGACCATCCGTCAACAGCTGTTTAATGAGTGCAGCTGTATCACCACTGCATAAAGCATTGTCACCAACCCGCAAAAGCGTTCCATTAATTCTCATAACAGGCTGTATACCTACTGTCAAATGCAAATCTGAGGCTTTCAGCTCAATGGCTTTATTTAATAGCTCAAATATATTCATCCTGATCCCCCCCTAATCCAAGCTGTAGGTAACTCTAATCATTTCTTCTATGGTTGTAATTCCTTGCAGTACCAGCTGCTTACAGCTTTCTCTCAAGCTGATCGTGCCGCTGGCAGCCGCTGCTGTTCTGATTACATCTATGCTTGCTCTTTTTTCTATTAAGGTTCTTATATCTCTGTCAACGGGCATGATCTCATGAATTGCAGTTCTGCCTTTGTAGCCTGTGCCATTGCATGCACTGCAGCCCCTGCCCTTGTAAATTGAAAAATCGTCATTCTGATGTAGCAGCTCTTTTTCAAGGCTGCTAACAGCAAGAGTGGTTTTACACTGATTGCAGATTTTTCTTACCAGTCTTTGTGCTATAACACCAACAACGGATGCAGATACCAAATATGGCTCTATCCCCATATCTACAAGTCTGGCAACCGTTGAAGCCGCATCATTGGTATGCATGGTGCTGAGTACCAAGTGCCCTGTTATGGATGCTCTCACGGCAATTTGTGCTGTTTCAGCATCTCTAATCTCTCCAACCATGATGATATCTGGGTCTTGCCTCAATATAGAACGCAGTCCGCTTGCAAAAGTCATTCCCGCTTTTGTGTTAACCTGTACTTGGTTGATGCCGTCAAGTCTATATTCTACGGGGTCTTCTATGGTGATGATATTGGTTTTTGATTTATTTAGCTCCTTTAACAATGCATATAGGGTCGTACTCTTACCGCTCCCCGTTGGACCTGTAACAAGTATAATTCCATTGGGGAATTTTATCAGCTTGTCCAGCAGTGCCATATTGGTTTCGCTGAAGCCCAATCCCTTCTTGCTTGTAAGGAAATTCTCCCGATCCAGTAAACGTATAACTATTTTTTCACCAAATACCGTAGGTATGGAGGATATACGCATGTCTATTTCCTTGTTGTCTACAGTCAATTCAATTCTTCCATCTTGAGGAATTCTTTTTTCTGCGATATCCATTTTGCCCATGATTTTGATTCTGGTTATAATAGCAGAAAGGGCGGATTTTTCCGGATTCATTACTTCCTGCAGCTCACCGTCTATTCTAAAACGAATTCGTATTTTGGTTTCTGCCGGCTCAACGTGTATATCACTTGCCTTCAGCTTAACCGCTTGGCTGATGATAGAATTGATGAGTCTTACAACCGGCGCGCTGTCAGTTTCGTTGATATTTTCCTCCATCAGCTCGTTGATGCTGCTGATGTCGTACTGTCGTTTAAATTCTTCAATAGCCTTTTCTGCTCTTTGCTTGCCATAATACTGCTCAATGGCGCTTATTATCGCCAGCCTGCTTGATGTTACAGGCTCAACCTCAAGACCTGTCGCAATGCTGACGTCATCCCGTGCAAAAATATTCAAGGGGTCAGCCATGGCAACAATTAGTCTATTGTTTTCTTTCTTTATGGGTATCAGGTTGTGCCTTCTGGCCAAGTTTTCATTGATAAGCTTTGGAATCTCCGGATCAATACTGATTTTGCTGATATCCATATAGGCTATGCCTAATTGGAGCTCCAATACCCTTATCATATCTGATTCTGAAATAATAGAATCATCAATAAGAATTTCTCCAAGCTTCTTGCCTGTTGCTTTTTGTTTGTCCAAAGCATTCTTCAGCTGTTCATCCGTAAGAAGTCCCGCATCTACCAGCAAGTCTCCTAATCTTTTGTTTCTATTTATCATAAATACACCTTTTTACTAAAAATTATTGGTTTTTTCAAAGAATTCAATTATATATTATTCTTCTTATAACCCTATTTTCCTGCTGAAATGCTAAAATATACAAGTATTTGTCACAAAATTATAAAAGCTGACAATATTAAAATATATCAGCTTATCATTTAATCCAGTTTATTAATTAAATGCTTGTATTTTTTTAAAATCAACTTCTCAATTTGCCTCACAAATCTTGTCCAAATAAATTCCTTACTGCTCATTGGCACTACCAATACAGTGAATAGTCCCAACCTATTACCGCCAAGTATATCGGTGAATATCTGATCCCCTATGACAGCCGTACACCTTGGTTCAGTGCCTAAAAGCTTCAATGCCTTTTTAAATGCGGCTCTGCTTGGTTTTGCGGCATTGTGTACCGCGGGTAGCTTCAAGTCTTTATTAAATTCCGATACCCTGTTCTTTGTACCATTAGATAGAATGCACAGCTTAAAACCAGCATCCAAAAGTTTATCCACCAAATCAACAACCCTTTGGTCTGCATACTTTTCAGACCAAGGCACAAGGGTATTATCAATATCAATGATTACACCCTTTATGGAGTTTTTCTTCAGTACTTCTAAATCTAACTCATAGGGAGAGTTTACATGTAGCTTAGGAATAAGATTGTTTCTCATGCTGTACCTCAATTTCTTAATTTACGAAGGAATATAAATTTTCTTGCAACAGATAGTCTTATAACAAGATTTATTGAAAGTTTTTTGCACTTGTTGCAAAAAACTACCCAAGGCGTTTCAACGAGGCAGGTGGATATATGCCACCTCCTGTTGCTGAAATCGGAGCACGCCACTTATAGAAGGGGGGACATATTTTTGCCTCGTTATATTAACTATTGTATATTAAAAAAGCCTATTATGAAATGCATTATAGAATATTATATCTTCTTCATCGGAAAAAGACTACAAGCTAAGAGAATTTAATAATTCTCATTATACAAAGCTCTATACAGCTTCTTGATTGCTCTTTTTTCGATACGCGAAACATAGGAGCGCGAAATACCCAGCATTTCAGCAATCTCTCTCTGAGTCTTTACCAATCCACTGCTTAATCCGTATCTGAGCTCTATTACAATCTTTTCACGGCTCTTCAGTATTTTTTCCATCTTTTGATACAGCTTCTTAATTTGCATTTTAAGCTCTACTTCATCTAGAATAACATCGCTGTCGCTGCCTAGAATATCAATCAGCGAAATTTCATTGCCCTCTTTGTCTATACCTATAGGGTCATGCAGAGAAACCTCAGTTTTGGTCTTTTTGGAGGCTCTTATGGTCATAAGTATTTCATTCTCTATACATCTTGCAGCATAGGTTGCCAGCCTCGTACCCTTCGAATCGTCAAAGGTAATGATAGCTTTGATTAGACCAATTGTACCAATTGATATCAAGTCATCAATCTCTCTTCCTGTGTTTGAGTACTTCTTAACAACGTGAGCAACTAATCTTAAATTACGTTCAACCAGAATATTTTTAGCATCCTCATTGCCCTTTCTGTACTCCTCAAGGTAAAACTGCTCTTCTTCTGCATTTAAAGGCTGTGGAAAGGAGTTTACATTTTGAATATAACCAAAGAGCAGCAATAAATCCTTAATTGTAGCTGCAACAATCGATGAAATGAAAAGCAACATGTACGCACACCTCCTATTTTATGTCACCTTAGATAATATGAAATACAACAGGAGATTGTGCATGTATTACTTAAAAAATGATAAAAGGAGACTTGTAAAAGTCTCCAAATTTAAAAGTTATCTTTTCTAATTCTATCGTAATAGTTGACGATATTGCGTTGGTATTCCTCCTGCATGATGCTGGAGTTCAGTATAAAATCAGCTGTCGATTGATTCATTGCCACGGGTATGTCATATAGAACTGCTATTCTTAACAAAGCTTTCACGTCAGGATCATGGGGTTGAGATGTCAATGGATCCCAAAAGAAAATCATAAAGTCTACTTCACCATTTACAATACAAGCACCGATTTGTTGGTCTCCTCCCATAGGACCACTCAGGAAAGCTTTTACTTCCAAACCTGTTTCTTCAGAAACAAGTCTTGCAGTAGTTCCAGTTCCACATAAATGATGCTTCTCTAATAGATCTTTATTCTTCTTAACCCATTCAATCAGGTCATGCTTCCTATAATCATGTGCAATAAGTGCAATTTGCTTTCGTTTGCTTATTCTGTAATCTTCCAAGTATATGCTCCTTTCAAGTCTAGAAACTATTTTAGTACTATATACAGCAAATCAACCTTAATTTCCTTCATTTTATATGTAAATTTTACGTTAATCTTTTATAGGTATAAAAAATGCGTCTCACGCTGCACTATTTGACCCTAAGGAACCCTATGGTTCCCTTCGACGGATGCAAGCATCCTGAGCACCCTCCTTTAACGGTATGGGGATTCTCCCATCGTATCAGAAACTCCATCTTCCTTTACACTAGAATATTCGCCTCATTGAACACTGATTTCCCATATATCCCATTTCACGACAGGTCCCCCATTGTATAGGAAATTATAATTTCCTATACAATAAAAAATCCCTCTTACGAGGGACTAATTAGGTGGTTTATATTCTGTAAATATTCTGTAAGCTATTTCCTTAAATATGGGTGCTGCCGACTTCCCACCAGATTTTCCATTGTAAACAAGTACAGTTATTGCATATTGAGGTTTATTAGAGGGAACATAGCCTGCAAACCATCCATGGACTATTTCACCACTTTTAATACCGGTCTCTGCCGAGCTGGTCTTGCCACTGCTGCCGCCAAACTCCTCTAAGTTCGCTTGCTTGCCCGTACCTGTTACAGTGACCTCATGAAGCAATTCCTGAAGCAGTTTGGTAGTTGAAGTATTCAATACCATTGTCGGCTTTGATCGTGTTAATGTTTGAATTGTTTTGCCTGTTTTATCATCGACAATCGAATCTATGATATTAGGCATATTCATGATACCGTTATTAGCAATTGTCGCCATCATCGTTGTAACTTGCAGAGGTGTTACTTGAATCTTGCCTTGCCCAATGGATATATTGCCTATCCCATCCTCTTGAGTTGTAGGAAGGTAGCCTGCTTTCTCCTCTAAAAGCTCGCTAGTCTGCTTTTCACTAAAGCCCATGCGCTTAGCCATTTCAAGTATCTTAGCAGCTCCAACTCTTGTTCCGATTTTTACAAAGGTAGTATTGCAGGACAATGCAAATGCTTCTTTTAAATTTATAGGTCTGTCTTTATGAATATTGTATGCAGAGCATTTAATTAATTTATTATTTACTTCTATCTCGCCTGTACATACGAAGGTTTCTTCCATATTTACCAGATTATTCTCTATGGCTGCTGCGGCAACCACAGTTTTGAATATTGAACCTAAATCATAAGCAGAAATCGCTTTGTTTATAAGTTCGTCATTTGTACTGCTCAAATAGTTTCCTACATTGTTTGGATCAAAATCAGGAGTGCTCACCATTGCAAGAATATCTCCACTTTTTATATCCGTAATAACAGCACTGCCATTTATATCATTGCTTTTTAGAACATCCTCCACTATTTTTTGTATATGAAAATCCAAGGTAAGCTTTATTCCGAATTTTTCACTTTTTCCATCCAACTCAACTTTTCTAAAGCCAAGACTTGGTATTAAATTCTTGTGACTGTCAACAATTGCGACAATTCTTTCTCCCCCACCCTGCATTAGGATATTATTCATGCTTTTTTCGATGCCCATAATCCCGCTTAAGTCGCTTTTGCTAATATAGCCAATGACGTGCCTTGCTAAGCTATCCTCTGTATAGCGTATCTTCTTCTCAAGTACACTTACTCCCTTTACCATACCTTTTTCTATGGTATTCAGTTCAGCATTGTTAAAATCCTTGGCTTCTATTTCAAAGGAACCTCCAGCTTCTTTAATCATTTTTAGTATATCTTCTTTGCTGACGCCTGCAGCTTTTGCCACCAGCGCCGCTGTTTCCTCTTTTCTATCTATATATTCAGTCACAGCAATGAATTTATTTAGTTTTCTATCCGTAAATGGAATCATGCTTCTATCAAAAATTTGCCCTCTATCTACACTGTTTTCAATAATATACTGCCTTTGATCAGCAGCTCTTATTAAATAGTCATCCCCCCTTACGACCTGTATCCAAAACAGTCTTGCAGTAATTGCCGCAAAAAACAAAAGGAACAATATTCCCAAAGTTTTATGGCGCTTTTGAACTATTGTCAATTGATAGGCTTCTTGATTTTCATCTTGCTTATTGTTTGTCTCTTCCAATATAATACCCCCTGCGTTTGACAGTTAACGAAAACTTTTCTATGTTTGGTCTCGTTAGTATTATTGTCAAAAACACTGGGGTTCATTCAAAAATGTCCATAAAGAAAGACCTGCATTCATCGCAGGTCTTTCTTTATAGGCTAATATTTTATTGTTCACTGTCTATAATTGATTTTACTTTTGCAACCATTATATCAATTGCAACTTTGTTATGTCCGCCTTCGGGTATGATAATATCTGCGTAACGCTTAGTCGGTTCAACAAACTCAAAATGCATAGGCTTAACGACACTAATATATTGAGCAATGACAGACTCCAAGGTTCTGCCGCGGTCTCTCATATCTCTCGTTATTCTTCGCAGTATACGAACATCTGCATCTGTATCTACAAATATTTTAATATCCATAAGCTCTCTCATTCTTGGAGAGTCCAAAACCAGAATACCCTCTACTATTATAATATCTCTAGGCTCAACAGGTATTGTTTCATTTTTTCTATTGTGAACTGTAAAATCATACTGCGGCTTATCTATAGCTTGTCCATCAAGCAAGCTTTCTAAATGTGATATCATTAAGTCTGTATCAAAGGCTAAGGGATGATCGTAATTCACATTGACTCTTTGCGCTGAAGGCAGATGACTTTGATCCTTATAGTAACAGTCTTGCTCTATAATAGCTGCCTTCTTTTTAGGGATACTTTCAAAAATGGCTCTTGCTATTGTACTTTTACCTGAACCCGTACCCCCTGTAATTCCTACAATGACAGGTCTTTTATTCCTCACACTACTCTCCATCCTTACGCTCCCTTCTCAATATGTCAAATCTCGCAACTGGCTTTGCCATTTTTATTTTTACAATCATTTGCGGATGAGGAGCAGCCTCTATTTTCTCTCCCGCATCGTTCCACATATCTTCAAGCTTTTGTCCAAACATTTCTCTATGGGGTCCTATAATTTCTATCTCATCACCTATGACCATTTTGTTTCGCTGCTCAATTGTTGCAATCTTTGTTTCGGCATCATAATCCAATACCAAACCAACAAAAGCATAGTCCCTTACATAGGCGCTGCTGTCATAAACCTGTCCTGAGCTATCCGGCTTATCATGATAAAAGCCTGTACTAAATTCTCTATGGCTAGCCTTGCTGAATTCCTCAAGCCATTCTTGCTTAAATACATAGTTATCGGGGTCCTTCAGATAACTATCAATTGCGATACGATATGCTCTGACTACGCTGGCGACGTAGTATGCACTTTTCATTCTTCCTTCTATCTTAAAGCTTGTTATACCTGATTTTACCAAATCAGGTATGTATTCTATCATACACAGATCCTTGGAATTAAATATATATGCACCTCGTTCATCCTCTTCAACAGGCATATATTGACCCGGTCTTCTTTCTTCCACCAGATAATATTTATACCTGCATGGATGGGCACATTCTCCTCTGTTGGCATCTCGCCCAACCATGTAGTTGCTGAGCAGACATCTGCCGGAATAACTCATGCACATTGCTCCATGTACAAAGGCTTCAAATTCCAAATCCTTAGGTGATTTTTCTGTAATTTCCGATATCTCATCAAAGCTCAGTTCCCTAGCCAGAACAATTCTCTTTACACCCTGCTTGTGCCAAAACTCCGCACTTCTATAGTTTGTATTGTTTGCTTGGGTACTGAGGTGAAGCTCCATGTTGGGCACGCTTTCCTTAGCTGCCAAATAAATACCCGGATCGGAGAATATAATCGCATCTACTCCAGCGTCTTCAAGCTCTTTAAGATACTCTGGAAGCCCTATGAAATCGTCATTATGCGGTATGATATTAACTGTAACATAAAGCCTTTTTCCGTTTTCACGTATAAATTTAACAGCTTCTCTTATTTCTTCCATATCAAAGTTTCCGGCAGATGCCCTAAGACCAAATCTTTCGCCACCGATATATACTGCATCAGCACCATATATTACAGCCATTTTCAATTTTTCCATATTGCCTGCAGGTGCAAGCAGTTCAATCTTAATCATCAAAAACTACCTCCTTAAGCTTACAGCTTATAGAAACGCCATCTCCCATAGGTATTATAGTTGTCTGGAGACTATCGATATTGGATATGTAATGTAAGAACTTCTTTAATCTTTTTACGATGGTTATTTTTCTTCGAATAAGCAAGCTTCTCTCTGCTACCATTCCTCTAAAAAGCACATTATCACAAATAAATATTCCGCCCACCTTTAGTTTTCCTATGCTTTTCTGAAAAAAGTCCATATATTGACCCTTTGCCGCATCCACGAATATCATATCAAAGGTGCCTTCTATGTGATCTAATACTTCACTGGCATCTCCTGTCAACACCTTAATATTTTGCTCCATACCGACCTTCTTTATGTTTTGCACTGCCAAGGCAGCGTTATCTTCATCTTTTTCTATTGTTGTAATGCTGAAATCTTCTCCTGCGCTCAGACCCATCAAAATGGATGAGTAGCCTATGGCAGTACCAACTTCTAGTATTTTTTTAGCCTGTACTGATTTTACCATTACCTTCAGCAGCCCTGCAACATCTGGAGTTACTATTGGTGTATTGTGCTGCTCAGCATATCCCTCCAACTCCTTCAAAATATCCTCATGTTGAGGAATTAGCCCTACAAGATAATTATTAATATACTCATGATTGATTTGAGACATGTAATCACCCCAAATTCTTAAAAAAATACATGGTATCACCATGTATTTTTTATTATTATTTTTATTACTTTAGTTTATTCTGTGCATTTAGATGCTCCTCATACGTTCTTGAAAAAATATGTGAGCCATCCTTTGAAACAAAAAAGAATAGGTAGTCAACATCATCTGGATACAGCGCAGCTTCAATAGATTTAGCGCCAGGAGAAGATATAGGTCCTATGGGTAAGCCGGCATACATATATGTATTATATGGCGAATCCACTTTCAGGTCCTCATAGGTTAAATCCGGCTTTTGATCTTTCAAAAGATATTGCACAGTGGCACAGGACTCCAGCTTCATATTCTTTTTTAATCTGTTATGAAAAACAGCAGAAATAGTCTTTCTGTCCTTGTCCCATTTTGCTTCTCTTTCGATAATTGATGCCAATATAACAACCTGATCTAAGGTCAAATTAAGCTCCTTAGCCCTTTGCCTGTACT
>MGOS01000084.1:6821-7179 GCA_001797185.1 Clostridiales bacterium GWB2_37_7 | reverse complement strand
TATGTCCTTCAAAAAGTCATAATTCAAATCCGGCTTGTTAATTGCAGCATAAAACTTATCTTTATTTATAAGTCCGCCAGCTTCCAATCGGTCAGCTATTTGTCGAAGTTCAAAGCCTTCAGGTATAGTAAATCTAATTGAATCTCTTACTACTTGACCTGCAACAAGCTTATTGACAATTTCTTCGACTGACATCGAGCTGCTTAGTAAATACTTGCCAGCTTTGAACTTGGCAGCATTTTCGCTTAACTTACTGTAAACTGCAAAAACGTAGGCATTTTTTATGATACCCTTCTGTTCCAGTTGATTTGCAATAGTCTTTACGCTACTGCCCTTAGCAATTGTAATTTCTTGCTCA
>MGOS01000084.1:0-6797 GCA_001797185.1 Clostridiales bacterium GWB2_37_7 | reverse complement strand
AGGCTGGTACTGTAATATCCGTAACCAAAAAAAGCAGCAGCAGCGATCAATATCACCATCAATGCGGAAAATCTTACTGCATTTTTTATTAACTTGCGATTCTTCATAATTAACCTCACGCAATATATTTTGTGCTAAACATTTTATATGAATCAAATAGCACGAAATTTTATCCGCTGTATATAAATCGAACAAAATACTGTTATATTATTTGCTAAGCTTCTGTGCGATTTATATACAAAATGCTAACATCAATTATAACTTAAACGACAAACTTTGACAAGCAGAGGCTACATATTCTTTCTTGATTTCGCTCTCAAATTGGTGTCCAATATTCTTTTACGCAGTCTTATGGATTTTGGTGTTACTTCTACCAACTCATCTGCCGCAATGAATTCAAGACAATTTTCAAGACTCATATCAATAGGAGGAGTTAATCTCATAGCTTCATCTGTACCGGATGCTCTCATGTTTGTAACATGCTTTTTCCTGCACACGTTTACCTCTATGTCACCCTGCTTTGCGTTTTCTCCTACGATCATGCCCTCATAAATTGTTACACCCGCACCAATAAACAGTTCTCCACGTTCTTGAGCATTAAACAATCCATAAGTGCTGGTTTCGCCACCTTCAAAGGCTACCAAGGAACCTCTTTGTCGCTCAGGTATATCCCCTCTGAAAGGCTCATAACCGTGGAATACATGATGCATTACACCGTTACCCTTTGTATCAGTCATAAACTGTGACCTATAGCCTATAAGGCCTCTTGCAGGAATTTTAAACTCTATACGCAAATAACCATCTGTAGTTGTAGTCATATTGACCATTTCTGCTTTTCTAGTGCCCAGCTTATCCATTACCGCACCCATATATTCCTCTGGGATATCAATGGTTAAATGCTCGATCGGCTCATGCCTTTCACCATTCATGTCCTTGTATATAACGGATGGCTTTGATATTTGGAACTCATAGCCCTGTCTTCTCATGGTTTCAATTAATATGGAAAGATGAAGTTCTCCTCTTCCTGCAACCTCAAAGCTGTCTGGGGAGTCCGTCTCAAATACTCTCATAGCTACGTTGGTCTCTAGTTCCTTGAATAGACGTGCACGAAGGTGTCTTGATGTAACAAAATCTCCCTCTTTGCCTGCAAAAGGACTGTTGTTTACGATAAAATTCATTGATATTGTCGGTTCTTCAATTTCAACGAAGGGTAGTGCTTCAGGATTTAGAGCATCTGCTATGGTTTCTCCGATATTAATATCCTCCATACCAGATACTGCTACAATGTCGCCCATAGAGGCTTCCTCTACTTCGACCCTATTTAAGCCTGTAAAGCTGAACACCTTGCCAATCTTTACATTCTGCATTTTGCCGTCTCTTTTGCAAAGTACAGCATTTTGATTGTATTTAATTCTTCCTCTTGCTATTTTTCCTATTGCTATTCTTCCTACAAAGTTATCATACTCGATAGTTGTAATCAGAAGCTGCAGCGGTTGGTCTATATATCCCTTAGGAGGATCGACCCTTGCTATGATTGTTTCAAAAAGCGGTGTTAAGTCTTCAGAAACGTCTGCTATGTTATGCATTGCTATGCCTGTTTTCGCAGATGCATATACAATTGGGAATTCCAATTGATCATCATCTGCTCCCAGCTCTATAAATAAATCAAGTACTTCATCTATTACTTCATCAATTCTTGAATCAGGTCTATCTATCTTGTTCACGACTACGATTGGCTTCAAATCTAGATCAAGGGCTTTCTTTAGAACAAATCTTGTTTGCGGCATAGGACCTTCAGCAGCATCTACGATAAGCAATACGCTGTCTACCATCTTTAAAACTCTTTCTACTTCACCGCCAAAATCTGCGTGTCCAGGGGTATCTATGATGTTAATCTTTACATCCTTGTAGATGATAGCTGTATTTTTCGCAAGAATCGTAATACCTCTCTCTCTTTCAAGATCATTTGAGTCCATTACTCTTTCAGCTACAGTTTCATTCACTCTAAAGGTTCCACTTTGTCTAAGCAGACCATCCACCAGCGTGGTTTTGCCATGGTCAACGTGAGCGATGATCGCTACGTTTCTAATATCATTTCTACTTTGCATTAATTATTGCATCCTCTTTCTTCTATTAAATTATTTAAATTAAATTAGTACCTTTATTGACTGCGTCATTATTTCAAATTCTGCAGGTGTTGTACCCGGTTGTTCGCCGTCCAATTCAAGCAAAGCAACAGGTTCACTGGTTATTTTAACTTTTTTACCCTTGTAATGATATACCTTCGGATGTGTCAGATGCTCGCCTTTGTATATCAAATGAAAGTCTCTGATCAGCTCAAAGGTAGTGAAATTTCCAATTACTATTATGTCCAAAAAACCATCATATGGTTCAGAATTTGGTGATATATACATGCCTCCACCAAAATATTTGGCATTGGCAACAATTACGCTGTTCATTCTTTCATGTCTAACTACTTCACCATCAATTTCCAAACATATTTTCTTGTTTCTATATTTAAAGATTGTCAGCATAGCGCCAATAAAAAATGCAAGAAGCCCCTTCAGATGCTTTTTTGTTTTATTAACTCTTCTAGTAGTCTCTCCACCCAAGCCCACATCAGATATGTTAAGAAATAGCTTGGATACAGCTTGTCCCGAAGCATGAACAAAACTCACTTTACCAACATCAAGCTCTTGTATTTGATTTCTATCAAATATCGTTATAAAGTCATCAAAGCCTTTTTTTATTCCAAAGGATTTTATAAAATCACAGCCTGTACCTCTTGAAAAAACAGCTAGTTTTGCAGCTTCGTTAATCAAACTGTCATTTTCAAAAAATCCATTTACGACCTCGTTCATTGTACCGTCACCACCGACACTAACTACTAGGTCATATCCACTCTTAAGAACCTCACGAGTAATTAAAGTAGCATGCTCTGGATATTCTGTAAAAGCCCAATCAAACCTATAGCCCTTATCCTTTAGCTGTTTCTCAAAAAAAGGCCATTCCTTTACAGTTTTTTTGCCAGCTGACACAGGATTAACCACAAAGAATACTTTTGTATCCAATTTGCTCCCCCCCTATTGGCATAATAAAAGGCTTCTAAGAAGAGTTTAACAGCCAAGGAAGCCTTTAAAAGATCCATATACAGACAGTTGATTCAACTTTACTCTATACGTTCCTATGCATCAAAGAAAATGCCTTGATTATATCAAGGCATATCTATACTATTATATCACTGTTTGTCAAGAAGCTAAAGCAATTGTTTTGAAATAAGTTATATTTCCATTATAATTGGCAGTATCATTGGGTTTCTCTTTGTCTTGGAATATATAAATTCTTTTAAACTATCTTTAACTTGAGATTTTATAGTTCCCCATTCTGTAATCTGCTTTTCTTCGCATTTTGCGAGGGCTTCTTTTATTTTTAGTTTAGCTTCATCCATAAGATCCTCAGATTCTCTAACATATACGAAGCCTCTTGAGATAATATCCGGACCGGCTATAACCTGACCTGATTCCTTGCTGATGGTGACGACAATTACAATCAAGCCATCTTGAGAAAGATGCTTTCTGTCACGCAATACGATATTCCCAACGTCTCCAACACCCAAACCATCTACCAATACCTTACCTGCAGTTACTGTGCCATTGGTCTTAGCTGTATCTCTCGAAAGCTCTAATACAGATCCATTTTCCAAAATGAATATATTCTCTTTTTCAACCCCCATTTTTTCAGCTAGCTTCGCATGCTGCTTAAGATGTCTATATTCACCATGAACCGGTATGAAGAACTTTGGTCTAACCAAAGCTTGCATCAGCTTTAGCTCCTCTTGACAAGCATGGCCGGATACGTGTATGTCAGCCAATGATTCATATATCACATCTGCGCCTTTTTTGAACAGCTGATTGATGACTCTTGTCACAAGCTTCTCATTTCCCGGTATGGGAGTTGCTGAAATGATTACCCTATCATTTGGCATAATATCAACTTTTCTGTGGTCAGAGGCAGCCATGCGTGATAGAGCAGACATCGCCTCACCTTGGCTTCCGGTCGTGATGATAGTTACTTTATCAGTAGGGTATTTATCAATGAAATCAATATCAATCAAAACACCCTCCGGTATATCCATGTAACCTAGTTCTGAAGCTACACTAAGTACATTGACCATGCTTCTTCCTACGACTGCTACTTTTCTTCCAAACAAAACAGAAGCATTGATAGCTTGCTGTACCCTGTGTATGTTGGATGCAAAGGTTGCAATAATTATTCTTCCTCTAACATCTCTAAACAAATCGACAAAAGTTCCGCCGACAGTACTTTCTGACATCGTATAACCGGGTCTCTCCACATTTGTGCTGTCTGACAGTAGGGCTAGGACCCCTTGCTTGCCTAACTCTGCTAATCTATGTAAATCCATTTTTTCTCCGTCAATCGGATTATAGTCGACCTTAAAGTCTCCTGTGTGAACTATCACACCAATAGGTGTGTGAATTGCCATAGCCACAGAATCTGCAATGCTGTGATTTGTTTTTATAAATTCTATTTCAAACTCACCAATTTGAACTTTGTCCTTAGGCTTAATTGTGTTAAGCTCAACCGAACCGAGCAGGCCATGCTCTTTAAGCTTGTTTCCAACTAATCCCAGGGTAAGTTTTGTACCGTAAACAGGTACGTTTATTTGTGGAATTACATAAGGAAGCGCCCCAATGTGATCCTCATGTCCGTGTGTAAGTAATATTGCTTTTAATTTCTCTTTATTTTTAATTAGATAAGAGACATCTGGTATAACCAAATCAATACCTAGCATTTCTTCATCCGGAAACATCAATCCACAATCGATTACGATGATTGTTTCTTTGTACTCTATAGCCATCATGTTCTTACCGATTTCCTGCAGTCCGCCCAAGGGAATCAGTTTAACTTTTGCTTTGCCTTTTGCCAATAATATCAGTCCTTTCATTAAAATCCGTTCCTAGTCGGCATATATATTATACAGTATTTTTGTCATTATGTAACTAAAATTTGCATGTATGGCTAATATTTGCTATATGCTGACTTCTCTTTATTGCTTTATACAGCTTTATTTTTGGTAAAGTTCCCAAAAGCTATACCTATTTTTATTGGAATTATTAAAAAAGGATACACATCAGCGTATCCTTTACATCACATAAATATTCATCTGTCTTATTTACATAAACAGCAATATCCAAAAAATTTTACATTGTGGTCGGTAATGGAAAAACTATATTTGTTTTCAACCTGTGTTTCAAGCTTTTCTAGCAGATCCTCTTCCACCTCGATTACCTTGCCGCATTTCTTGCATACAAGATGATGGTGCTGATGGTCTTCATTTTGCGTTATTTCGTATCTAACTCTGCCGTCATCAAAATTATGCTTATATACCAGTCCCAGATCATCCAAGACCTGCATCGTGCGATAAACTGTCGCCAAGCCGATTTCAGGACAGAACTTTTTAACTAGGTCATATATTTCTTCTGCACTTAAATGCTTGCCATCGCTATTTAATATTGTAGTTAAGACGCATCTTCTTTGAGGTGTGAGTTTGAAGCCCTTTTCCTTAAGAAGTTCTATTATGTTATCAAATTCTTTATACATTTATTCATCATCCTTCAATATCGTTATATATAAATACTATATTGAAAGTAACCTCTTGTCAATAATTAACATTCTATATATTTCGTGCTAAACAATTTACATTCATTAAAATAGCACGAAATATGACCCACTGTTATAATGCATAGGAACATCAGATTCTTCCTTAAACAAATGTGACCGCCATGCATTTCATAAAAGGCTTCCTTATTCTAAAATTCTTTCATAGAAGCCTTTTATATAAATCGCACAAAGTGCATATTTACCAATGTAAAAACTTTAGTGTGATTTATATGGTTTATGATTTTAATACAATAAAAAAAACACCTCACACGAGGTGATTTTTTTATTGTATTTAGTTGGATTCTTCCTTAACTAATTCTTCATATGCTTCAATTACTGCATTTAGTTCTTCTTCATCCTCGATGCCAACAAGAACGTCTTCACCATTCTCGTCTTGTTCGATTCTAAGAATGTATGCCTCTTCAACCTCTTCTGCTTCCGGATCTCTTTCGTCGTCTCTTGGAAGTAGAATTGCGTATTCGTTATCATCAAGTTCAAGAGTAGCTACTACCTCAAATTCTGTTTCATTTCCTTCTTCATCATAAAGAAGTATGATGTCCATTTCATCGCTCATATTATCACCTCAATTTCTATTACATAAGGCTATTGTATAATACTGCTAATAGGGTGTCAATAAAAACCAAGTATTCCATATGCTATAATCTTTTGCTGCTCTGCATATCCAGATAGTTTTGTAAAATAAGTACTGCAGCCATCTTGTCAATGACAGCCTTCCTTTTTTTGCGGCTTATATCTGCTTCCAGCAATGCATTTCTAGCGACAGAAGTTGTTAAGCGTTCATCCCACATAACTACCTCAACTTCACTAAATTTTTCTTTTAAAAGCTCTGCAAAATCAATAGATATTTGAGCACGAGGTCCAATTGTGTTGTTCATATTTTTGGGAAGTCCAACTACGATTCTTTTTATATTTTTCTCAATTATTATGTTTTTTAAACTATCCAAATCTTTTTCCAGTTTTGTTCTTCTAATAGTTGTAATTCCATGTGCCATCATACCTAATTCATCGCTTGCAGCGATACCAATGGTTGCGTCTCCTACATCCAGTCCCATCATTCTCATACTTTCACCTTTTCTTTATATAATTTTTATGCA
>MGOS01000083.1:101162-101779 GCA_001797185.1 Clostridiales bacterium GWB2_37_7 | reverse complement strand
AATTAATTATCTACCTCCTACTCGATTTATTCTGGATTCGCTCTATTGTAAATCTTGGTTTTGTGGTGGTGCTCATAAGCATCAACTAGGTTATCAGGCTGTTGTGTTTCGTTATCAGGGTTAGAATTGTCTGGGAAGTAATATGCATTGTATTCCCTTTCTATAATAGGATATTTTGCACCATTGTAAGTATCATCTATAATTTTCATCGTTACACCTCTTTGCTTCTATTATCTATTGCTGTGTTTTCCAAAGCACGCTTACTTAACTCTCCATCGTGCTGAAGCTTTGCAATGATTAACTCCATATCGGTAATAGGCTCTATCATAGCATCAGGCATAACATTAGTTATATTTTGATTTTTCTCTGCCATAGCGATTCTCCATTCTATATGCATTTCTTACAATATATTTTTTGTATAAGCTAATAATATATTCACACCAAAAAATGTAAAAATATATATTAATTGAATAGAAGCTGCTATTGATATAAAATATAACCTAGATAAAATAAACAGTCATACATATCGGAGGTACAAATGAACTATTTAGAAAAGCTGAATCCTGAGCAGAGAGATGCAGTGCTGCATACAGACGGACCATTGCTGATTTTGGCAG
>MGOS01000083.1:86315-101145 GCA_001797185.1 Clostridiales bacterium GWB2_37_7 | reverse complement strand
ACAAGAGGTTTGACATTTAGGATTGCATATATGATTGAAGAAAAGGGCGTAAATCCTTGGAATATACTTGCTATAACCTTTACGAACAAAGCTGCACAGGAAATGAAGGAGAGAGTGGGACAGCTGATTGGCAGCACGCAGGATATGTGGATATCCACCTTTCACGCAGCTTGTGCCAGAATACTTAGGAAGGATATAGAAAGGCTGGATGGCTACAAAAAGAATTTTGTGATATTTGATACCAAGGACCAAGAAGCAGTTGTAAAGGATTGTCTGAAGGAACTGAATCTAAATGAGAAGAATTTTCCTTTCAAAGCAGTTATTGCAACAATTTCAAATGCAAAGAACCTGCTAGAGGACCCAGCAAGTTTTGCCAAAAAAAATTCGCATGATATCAGAGCCAGAAAATTGTCTGACATATATACTTTATATCAAAAGAAATTAAAGAAGAACAATGCATTGGATTTTGATGACATATTGTTTAAGGCTGTAGAACTACTAGCTAATAACCCGGACATATTGGAATATTATCAAAACAAGTTTAAATATATAATGGTGGATGAGTACCAGGATACTAACAATTGTCAGTATAGATTAGTAAGCTTGTTAGCGAGAAAACACCGAAATTTGTGTGTAGTGGGAGACGATGATCAATGTGTTCCGGAAGGTACAATGATCAGAACGAATCAAGGTGAAATTCCAATTGAGAAACTCAGAACAGGAATGGAAGTAACAACAGCTGTGGGATTTGGTGAAATATCAAAGGGTACATTAGACAAAATCAGTAAAAAGAGATATGAAGGTAATCTGATCAAAGTTACAACTTCAAAAGGCAAAGTACTTACAGCAACGCCATATCATATTACTTTTGGCAGTCTTAATATAAAGGAAGATGTATTCTACGTGTATTTAATGTACAAAAAGAACTTTGGATATAGGATTGGACAAACACAGGGAATTAGGAATAGGAAAATCGGAAGTGCGGCGAATGGTCTGGCTATAAGGCTTAATGGCGAAAAGGCTGATAAAATGTGGATATTGAAGGTTTGCAGAGACAAGGGGGAAGCCACATATTACGAAGAGCTGCTATCTGTAAAATATAGCATCCCAAAAGTATGCTTCCATGAAAAGGGTAGAAATATGTCATTATCCGCTGAACAAATCAGAGCTATTTTTACAAATATCAATACAATCGAAAATGCTGAAAAGCTTATGAATGATTTTTATCTTCTTCCTGAATATCCACATCATATTGCGTCTGCTGTAATTAGAGGGCAGACAGTAAGAAGAAATGTATATATATCCTATTTCAGTGGAAAGAAGACTACAGAAGGAGTTGCAAGAGCACATAGAATTAGTTTGATTACCTCGGGAGAGGAATATAGGGAGCAGTTCGAGAAATCAGGCTTTAGTACTAGATATTCTAAAGAAAAGGGATGGCGAATAGAAACAGAAAGAAAAAAATATAAAGAAGCAGAAAAATTTGCACAGCAATTAGTAGAAGTCGATAAATCCCTAGAGCTTTATCGAAAAGCAAAATTGACGAAAGATGGAATTTTTATGTTCATACCATTTGGAAGTCTAAGAAAGGGTATGCGTGTGGCAATTTGCGAAGATGGCGAGCTTGTTGAAGACATTATAGCTGATATTGATGAAATAGAATATTCAGGATATGTCTATGATTTATCTATTCCTGATTACAGACAATTTGTAGCAAACGATATACTAGTACATAATTGCATCTACTCTTGGCGTGGTGCTGATATTAGAAACATATTAGATTTTGAAAAAGACTTTCGTAATACCAAGGTAATTAAGCTGGAGCAGAATTACCGCTCAACTCAGACAATACTTGATGCTGCGAACGCTGTAATAAGCCGTAATCCTTTGCGTAAAGCAAAATCACTTTGGACTGATAATGGTACTGGTAATAATATAGTACTTTATGAAGCACAAAATGAAAGAGACGAAGCTAACTTCATTGCATCTGAAATGCAATACGTACAATCAGCATATTTAAGAAGCCTAAATGAGTTTGCAGTACTCTATAGAACAAATGCTCAATCTCGTGCAATAGAAGAAGCCTTCATGGCAAGTGGAATACCCTATAGAATAATTGGTGGTTTTAAATTCTATGATAGAAAAGAAGTAAAAGATATTCTTGCATATTTGAGACTAATTCAGAATCCAGATGAGGATATAAGTTTGAGGAGGATAATCAATATACCTAAAAGGGGTATAGGTAATTCTACTATGGAAGCGATAGAGAACTATGCTAGAGAAAATGATGCCTCTTTATTTGAAGCCCTATTATCAATCGAAAGCATTGGGGGAATAAGCAAAAAAGCATTAGGAAACATAAAGGAGTTTGTCAAGATCATCACTGAATTAATGGTAATTGCTGAAGTTAAAAATCCTTCCTTTGTGCTTAATGAGTTACTAAATAGATCGAAAATAATTGAAATGTTAGAAATAGAAGAAGATAAAGAATCTTTAAGTAGAGCTGAAAATATTAAAGAATTGTTAAGTGCAACCTTAGAATTTGAAGCAAAATTTCCTGATGCAAATTTAGAAAAATTCCTGGAAAACATGGCGCTGATGTCTGATATAGATAACCTTGAAACATCAACAGATGCAGTTGTATTAATGACAATGCATAGTGCGAAAGGTCTCGAGTACCCATATGTATTTTTAGCAGGACTAGAACAAGGACTTTTCCCTAGTCAGCGAGCTTTTTTTGATGAAAAACAAATGGAGGAAGAACGTCGCCTAATGTATGTAGGCATAACGAGGGCAAAGTCGAAATTATATTTAAGTTGGGCATATCATAGAATATTGTTTGGCAATCCACAATATAATGAACCTTCACAATTTATAAAGGAAATACCAAAGGATTTAATCATAAAGGTTTAGATGAAGTACTGAAGAAAAGGGGCAGGAAAAAGAGTATGAATGAAGCTAAGCAAAGAATAGATCAGCTGACCCGAGAAATAAACTCGCATAATTACAATTATTATGTTAAGGACAATCCGCAGATCAGCGACTATGAATATGACAAGCTGATGAAGGAGCTTTTGAGTTTGGAGCAAAGTCATCCCGAGCTAAAGCTGTCCGATTCTCCTACTCAAAGAGTTGGAGGGGAAGTTCTCAAAGGCTTCAAAGAGGTTTTGCACAAAACTTCTAAGCTGAGCCTTGGCAATGTATTTGATGATAACGACATTATTGACTTTGATAATAGAATTAGAAAAGCTGTAGAACAAGAAGTAGAATATGTTATGGAGCTAAAAATTGATGGTCTGACAGTGGTATTGAATTATGAGGATGGAAGCTTTGTTCAGGGAGCAACCAGAGGTGATGGCGTAAGAGGTGAAGATATTACAGCCAACCTCAAAACAATTAGAACCATTCCTTTGTCTCTTAAGGAAGCTGCAAATTTGGAGGTTAGAGGTGAGGTTTTTATATCCAAGAAAGCCTTTGAAACGCTGAATGAGAGAAGAGAGGAAATGGAAGAGCAAGTTTTTGCTAACCCAAGAAATGCTGCTGCAGGATCTTTAAGGCAGCTAGATACCAAGCTGACGGCAGAAAGACCCTTGGACATTTTTGTTTTTAACCTTGAAGCAATTGAAAACAAAGAATTCAGGACTCATGTGGAAGCCTTGGAATATCTCAAGGAGCAAGGCTTCAAGGTAAGTCCGTTTATTCAAATACATAAAAGTGCGGAAGAGTTGATAGAGCAGTGTAAGCTCTGGGCGGACAAAAGAGGAGAGCTGCCCTTTGAAATAGATGGATTAGTAATAAAGGTAAATAACTTGGAGCAGAGAGCGTTGCTGGGAAACACAAGTAAATCACCTCGCTGGGCAGCTGCATATAAATTCCCGCCAGAAAAGAAAAAGACGAAGTTAAAGAACATCGTTGTGCAGGTGGGCAGAACAGGAGCAATTACGCCTACTGCTGAATTTGAGCCGGTGAGACTGGCTGGATCTGTGATAAGCAGAGCAACCTTGCACAATGAAGATTTTATAACAGAAAAGGATATAAGAATAGGAGATACTGTCGTTATACAAAAGGCAGGAGATGTAATTCCTGAAGTTGTGGAAGTTGTAAAAGAAGACAGAGACGGCAGAGAGATGGTATTTAATATGCCCAAGCATTGTCCTGTATGTGGTTCTGAAGCAATAAGGGAACTGGGTGAGGCAGCGACTAAATGCATAAATATGTCTTGTCCTGCTCAAATAAAAAGATCCCTATTCCATTTTGTTTCAAGAGATGCTATGAACATCGACGGTATGGGGCCTCAGATCATCACATTGCTTATGGACAAAGGTTTTATAAGAAATGCTGCTGATATTTATACCTTGAAGAATAAAGCACAAGAGCTTATTGAGCTGGAACGCATGGGTGAAAAATCTGAAAAGAATATGCTAGGTGCTATTGAAGCTTCAAAGCAAAACCCTTTGGAGAGATTGGTTTTTGCCTTAGGCATTAAAATGATTGGACAACGGGCTTCGAAGCTGTTGGCAGAAAACTTTCAAGATATATATGAAATTACAAAGGCTAATATTGAAAGACTAACACAAGTACCGGAAATAGGCGACAAAATGGCACAAAGTCTGATTCGTTTTTTTGAGCAGGCTCAGAATATGCAGCTCATTCACAGCTTGGAAGAGCTTGGCGTTAATGTGAAGAGTATAAAGAAAAATATTGAGGCAAAGGAACAATTCAAGGGCAAAACCTTTGTGCTGACAGGTTCCTTAAGCAGCTACACCAGAGATGAGGCAAAGGAAATTATAGAAGGCTTTGGCGGTAAAGTTAGCTCCAGTGTCAGCAAGAAAACGGATTATGTTTTAGCTGGCGAGGAGGCAGGGTCAAAGCTTATCAAAGCCCAAGAGCTTGGTGTCGAGATTGTGGATGAGGAAACCTTTAGGATTTGGACAACCAAATCTTAGGCTGTGGAGTTAATCCTATCTTTACAGATCCTATGAGGTAAAATAGAAATTTTGTCTATATAATTATAGAGATAATAATAATTGTAAGTAATAGTGAATATATATAACATAATTTTTATATTGTATTAGCTTTGGATTTATGTCACTAATTGATAATTATGCATAAATATTTACTGAACTGTGTAAACTATTAAATTGTGAAAAAATTTCAACAATTTAAGTTATTGAAAATAGTTCCAAGATAATGATATAATAGTGTTTGTAGTAAATAACTATAAATAAATTTTATCTAATTTTTCATTTACTGTGCTTGGCGTTAAATTTACATATAATCACGCCGAATAAAAAAGGGGGATGAATTCATGAAAAAGTCATTAGCACTAGTATTGGCTTTGGTGCTTGTATTAAGCTTTGCGCTTACTGCATGTGGACCAAAGACAGAAGCACCTGCTGCAGAAACACCTGCAGAACCAAAGGTATTTAGACTAAATGCGGCAGCAGAGCCACCAAACCTAGACCCACAAATTGGAACTGACCAAGTTTCCATTGAAGTTGACAATGGTTTACTTGAAGGACTTGTAAGAGTTTATGATGGTAAAGTACAACCTGGTATGGCTGAAAAGTGGGAAATATCAGAAGATGGTCTTACTTACACATTCTATTTGAGAGATGCATTATGGAGTGATGGCAAGCCAGTTACAGCTCAAGACTTTGAATACTCCTTCATCAGACTTCTTGACCCAGCGACAGCATCAGAGTATGCTTTCCAAGGTTACTACATCGTTAATGGACAAGAGTTTAACGAAGGAACAATAACTGATCCAACACAAGTTGGTGTAAAGGCAACTGATGCCAAAACTCTTGTAATCACATTAAAGTCACCTACTGGTTACTTCTTACCATTGCTTGGATTCTTATCCTTCTTGCCATCAAGACAGGATGTAGTTGAAGTACAAAAAGAAGCATACGCATCAGCTCCCGATAAGTTTGTTACAAATGGGCCATTCATATTGACTGATTGGCAGCATGACGCTTCATTAACATTAGAGAAGAGTCCTACTTACTGGAACAAAGACGCTATTAAGCTTGATAAAGTAGAGTTTGCAATCATAACAGATACAAAGACAGCTGTTAATATGTACGAAGCTGGGGACTTTGATTACGTTGCTATTCCAAAGGATTTCATAGAGAAATACAAAGCAGAAGGCAATATTACCTTCTTCCCAGACGGTTCAGAGTTCTACTTCCAATTTAATGTTAAGGGTAGAAACCCAGAAGTTGGTAAGTTTACAGGAAATGCTAATTTCAGAAAAGCAATAGGCTTTGCGATTGACAGACAAGCGTTTATTGATGCAACATTAAAGAACGGTTCAGAGCCTGCAACAAGATATATACTACCATTGCTTCAAGGTGAAAAAGACAAGTTTGCTACAGAGTATCCATATGAGTTCTATACACCATCTGCTGACGTTGCAAAAGCAAAGGAATATCTTGACAAGGCATTGGCGGAAATTGGAACAACTGTTGATAAAATTCCAACAATCAATTTCTTAACTGGTGATACTGATGTTTCTAGAATCCAAGCTGAAGCTATCCAAGATATGCTAATAAAGAATCTTGGAATAAAGATTGAGATAACTGGTGTACAATTTAAGCAAAGACTTGAATTAATGAACGCTGGTGACTATGACATCGTATTCGCAGGCTGGGGTCCAGACTATGATGATGCTATGACATATGCTGACCTTTGGGTAACTGGCGGCGGACACAATAATACAAATTGGAGCAATCCTGAGTATGATAAGTTAATAGCATTTGCTAAATCTTCATCTGATCCTAAGGCTAGACAAGAAGCTATGTTCAAATCAGAAAAACTTCTTCTTGAAGAAGGTCCAATTGTACCAATATACTTCAGAAGCGTAGCTTCTACTATGCAACCATATGTGAAGAATCTAGTAAGAAACTTCATTGGCCCTGGCAGAGACTATGTATACGTTGATATTCAAAAATAGTTAGAATTAGATATTTAAATCAATAATTACAGTGATGAAGGTATATGTTAACATATACCTTCATCATATTTAAAAAGACATTTGTATAAATGCACATTGATTATTCACAAATTATTCACAAACTGTGAAGGAGGTATATAAGTTGTTAAAGTATATTGTTAAAAGGTTGTTTATATCCCTGGTTACTGTTTTTGTACTAATAACAATATCTTTCTTTCTTATAAGGCTAATTCCCGGTGATCCATTCCTAAGTGAAAAGATCACACCGGAAATAAAGGCTAATATGATGAAATACTATGGCTTAGATCAGCCACTGTACAAGCAATACACTAGATATTTAGGTCACTTGGTGCTGGAAGGGGATTTAGGAAATTCCTTGAGGTACAAGGCTCGTAGTGTTAATGACGTTATTACTAACAACTTCCCTGTTTCAGCGGACCTTGGTTTGAGATCTTTACTTTTTGCTATTATTGCAGGTGTTTCACTGGGTATAGTAGCCGCCTTAAACCATAACAAAGGTTGGGATAGAGCCAGCATTATTATAGCTGTATTGGGTATATCAGTTCCAAACTTTATTATCGCAGGTCTGTTGCAATGGTTATTCGGGGTTGAGCTTAAATGGCTTCCTGTTGCAACCTACAAAACCTTTGCCCATACGATTATGCCATCCTTTTCATTAGGACTTGCTACTTTGGCTATGTTAGCAAGATATATGAGAACAAGTATGCTAGATGTAGTTGGACAAGATTACATCAAAACTGCAAGGGCAAAAGGATTGTCACCTTTACAGGTAACTGTTAAGCATCAAATCAGAAATGCGATGCTTCCTGTAGTCACATTACTTGGTCCGATAACAGCGGCTTTATTAACTGGCGGATTCGTTGTAGAGACAGTTTTTGCGATCCCGGGATTAGGCCAGTACTTTGTTCGATCCATGCAAAATCTTGACTATCCAATGATATTAGGTACAACAATTTTCTACGGTTCTTTCTTGATACTGATGAACTTTATCGTTGATATTTTGTACGGTATAATTGATCCAAGAATAAGAGTAGCTAAGTAAGGGGGGGGAATTAAGATGGAATTAAAGCAAGAGCAGTTTAAACATGTTGGAATGAATGAAGAAAAATCACAAGCAATCTTAAGACCTAGCATGACTTACTGGCAAGATGCTTGGAGAAGATTTAAGAAGAATCCTATTGCGTTGATATCGTTATTTTTTATTATATTACTAGCTATTATGTCCTTCGTTGGACCATTGTTGACTCCATTTGACTACTTTTCAAATGATCTAACAAATATGGATAAATCTCCTGACGCAGTGCACTGGTTTGGCACAGACTCTCTTGGCAGAGACTTGTGGGAAAGAGTTTGGGAAGGTGCAAAAGTATCTTTATTTATCGGTGTAGTAACGGCTATCATAAACGGAGTTGTTGGTACATTAATAGGTGGTACAGCAGGCTTCTTTGGTGGCAAGCTGGATATGATCGTTATGAGAATAATTGATATTCTAATTGCATTACCATATTTAATTTTTGTAATATTGATCATGCTATATGTAGGGCAAGGCTTATTTGCGATAATACTCGCACTGGCAATAGTAGGTTGGATGACTATTGCAAGACTTGTAAGAGGTCAAGTATTATCACTCAAAGAACAAGAGTTCGTACTGGCAGCCAGGACACTTGGTGCTAGTTCATCAAGATTGATACTAAGACACCTGATACCAAATGCTCTAGGCGTAATAATTGTTGCTTTAACATTCGCTATACCTACTGCAATATTCACAGAAGCTTTCTTAAGCTTTATAGGCTTGGGTATACAAGCACCAAAAACAAGCTGGGGTCAGCTGGCAAACATAGGGATACAATCAATGCAAAGCTACCCTTATCAATTAATTATTCCGTCAATATTTATTAGTTTAACTATGTTATCACTACAGTTGGTAGGTGACGGATTAAGAGATGCTCTTGATCCAAGAATGAGAAAATAAGGAGGTGTGTAGGTATGGAAAGAGAAAGAATTTTAGAGGTAAAAGACTTGCATATATCATTTGACACATATGCAGGTGAAGTAAAAGCAGTTAGAGGCGTAAGCTTTCACTTAAACAAAGCAGAAGCTATTGCTATAGTTGGAGAATCAGGTTGCGGAAAGAGCGTTACAGCACAATCCATAATGAAATTGATACCTATGCCTCCAGGAAGATACAAAAGCGGTAGCGTATTATTTAACGGACAAGAAATAACGAAATTTAATAATAAGCAAATGGAAGCTGTTAGAGGATCTGAAATGGGTATGATATTCCAAGATCCAATGACATCCTTGAACCCTACTATGCACATAGGTAAGCAGATTGCTGAAGGTTTAAGAAAGCATCAACATTTGTCAAAGCAGCAAGCCCATGAAAAAGCAATTGAAATGCTAAAGCTTGTTGGTATCCCTAACCCTGAAAGAAGAGTAAATCAGTATCCTCACGAGTTTAGTGGCGGTATGCGACAGAGAGCTATGATAGCTATTGCACTTGCATGCAAGCCAAAGCTATTAATAGCTGACGAACCAACTACAGCTCTAGACGTAACAATTCAAGCACAGATACTTGATTTGATGAAGGAGCTAAAGAGCAAACTGGATACTTCTATCATTTTGATCACTCATGACCTTGGAGTAGTTGCAGACATGGCTGAGAGAATAATAGTTATGTATGCAGGCAAGGTAGTTGAGAGCGGAACAGTAGATGAGATATTCTATAATCCTAAGCACCCGTATACATGGGGCTTGTTAAAGTCTGTTCCAAGACTAGATGCTGAAAATAAGGAAGAGCTTATCCCGATAATAGGTACTCCTCCAGACTTGTTTGCACCTCCTGCTGGCTGTGCATTTGCAGCTAGATGTGCATATGCTATGGAAGTATGCTATCAGCAACAGCCGGAAGATACAGTAGCCGAAAACGGTCACATATCAGCCTGCTGGTTACAGCACCCACTTGCACCAAAGGTTGAAAGACCTGCAGGTATAGGAGGTACAAAATAATGGCAGAAAAGAAAACTTTAATAGAGGTTAAAAACCTTAAAAAATACTTCAATGTAGGCTCTGGTGCTATTCTAAAAGCTGTTGACAACATTAACTTTGCTATAAAAGAAGGCGAAACCTTAGGTCTTGTTGGAGAATCGGGCTGTGGTAAGTCTACAACCGGCAGAACAATAATCAGGCTTTATGAAGCAACAGGCGGAGATGTAATATTTGACGGTAAGAATGTCCATAAACTAAATAAGGCTGAGCAAAAAGAGTTTACAAAACAAGCGCAAATGATATTCCAAGACCCCTATGCATCACTGAACCCAAGAATGACAGTAGGGGATATAGTTGGTGAAGGGATAGATATACACAGCCTTTATACTGGCAAGCAAAGAACTGAGAGAATATACGAAGTATTAAACATTGTAGGTCTAAACAAAGAGCATGCCAACAGATTCCCACATGAGTTCAGCGGCGGACAAAGACAAAGAATAGGTATTGCTAGATCTCTGGCTATAGAACCAAAGTTTATAGTGTGTGATGAACCGATTTCTGCTTTGGACGTATCAATACAAGCACAGGTTGTAAATCTGCTGATTAAGCTTCAAAGGGAATATGGATTGACATATTTATTCATAGCGCATGACTTAAGTATGGTTAAGCATATTTCAGATAGAGTTGGCGTTATGTATTTGGGAACAATGGTAGAAATGGCATCAAGTGAAGAGCTTTATAAGAATCCATTGCATCCCTATACACAAGCATTGTTGTCTGCGATTCCAATAGCTGATCCTGATGTAGAGAAGAGTAGAAAAAGAATTCTTCTTGAAGGGGATGTACCTAGCCCGATCAATCCCCCACCGGGATGTAGATTCAAAGCTAGATGCAGATATGCAAAGGATATATGCAGTCAAGAGATGCCAGAGTTTAGAGAGGTTGCACCAAATCACTTTGTTGCATGCCATATTGTTTAAAAATAAAAGCCTGAAAAGGCTTTTATTTTTTTAAATATTTTTTACTAATAATGTAATTGATAAAATATAACAAAAATGCAATAATTATCAATATGGGCTAATTAGAAAATAACGGTTATATTCATATTTTAAAGGGGTGACATAAATGCAGAAGCTTTACAAATCAAGATATTATATTGCTTTTATACTTTCTTTATGTATATTTTTCGCTGCAATCATTTCACTGCACAGCTATTATAACCTTCAAGGTATTATACAAGCACCATCTGATACTTGGGGCAGAAGTACAACCTTGGAAGTGGAAGACTTATTTAAGAAGCAGCCATCAATTCGGATAAGCGACAAATACGTAGATGTTTTGCTTGCGAATAAGAGTAATTTTACTCAAGTAACAATGGATAGAGAGACAAGAGCGGTTAAAAGCAAATTAATTGAACTAAACTCAGTAGAGAGCTATAGAATTCAAAAGTTTGAATGGGATCATAATAATATTTACTTTACTGAAAGAAATAGTTTGTATTTCGCACCCAAAAACTCAACAGGGGAGTTTTATGAAACAATAAAAATCAGTGATGAGGTTTCAGATTTTGAGATTATAGGCACAAACGAAGGGGTATTGATTGTAGCTGCACAAAAGGATGGGATTGTACTATATAGACAAATAGGAAGTAGCTTTGAATTGCAAGAAGATATCTTTAAGTTAGAAAAAATAAAAGGTCTATCTGCAGTTCAAGACCAAAAAGGAGTCATTCATATTGCTGCATTTACCGAAGTTAATTCTATTGAATTTCCTGTTTACTATATCACTATGGAGAATAATAAATTTAACTTAATAGGAAATGTAATAGAGAAATCTTTATCAAGTTCTTGGCGCATGAGTAACATCGAACTGGGTATTGATGATACAGATGTTTATATTTTTTATGAAATGATAAAGAGAGATAAATTTGGGATCGGTTCAAAAATATACAATGCCTCACAACCCTTGTATTCTGACAAGGTAGATCTAAGTTTTAGTCGCTTTTATTTGACTGAGGAAGATGCTAAAAATCCGAACTCCTTCTTAAGTGAAGTAAGGATCATGAAGTCTCAGGAGGATAATATTAAGCTGACAGTTGTTAAGGACACATATGACAAAAAAAACGCTGATGGATTTTCTGGATATTATGTTACTATGGACAATAATGCAGTAGCAAGTATAAAAAGAATAACGCGAAATCAAGCTCTAGTTGTTGATTCTGTAAGTGGTAACTATAAAGGAGACAATATATTTGTTTACTTGAATGCAGCAGGAGGATTTAACTATGAGGCCTTCTATGCAGAATCGGGGAAAAAGTATTATGAAAATTCATTAGAGCCTACAAGAGATGATTATTTGACAGCTCTTATGGAGACTGTCCCTGGTTATGTAAACAGTCTGGTGGTTACATTAATTAAATTTACGGTTTATTTTCCTGTTTTGATTTGGTTCTTAATCATTGAATTCTTTGAAATAAAAAGACTAAAGGATAGACAAAGACTAAGCTTTTCAATTGGATTTATAATATTCTTAATGATAAAGGTTGCAACCTTTAGTACGTATTATACGGATTTATCGATTTCACAAATGCCGCCACTACTGGTTTTTAATGGGGCAAAGTATTTCTTTTCATTAGGAATAGCGGTCATAGCATTACTCATTCAAAGGCTGCTGAAAAAGCATAATCCTGAAATGAATTTAATAGTAGAGATTATTGTTTTTTCTATGATAGATGTTCAGTTTACGAATCTGCTTTATACGACCTATATGACATAATCTGACGGAATATTACCCGGGAAATGCAAAATGTCGAAGAGGATAATGATTTACACATCATTATCCTCTTTTGTTTTGACGGGCTTCTCCCTATAAAACTCACAGCCTCTATTGGTCGTATTGGTAAGGGAGGATACATTGTTTAAAGTGCACATTCCACTATCTTGATACAAACAGTTATCGGTACAGCTAATCAATATCAGAAAAATACACCTCCGTATATATTTTGTGCAAAAATCATAAAACTAATGTAATAAAAATTTCAGAGGTGATTGATATTTTATTTAGAGATTATACAGCAACAAAGGTAGTTTACCATGTTGTTACAATTACTGATTTGGAAAAAACACTAAAGAATGGAATAAGATTTCATGATAAAGCTACTTACAAAAGTAAATATCATGAATTTCATAGTTTCTTTGACGAAAGAAAACCTGATAGGTTACCTGATTGGGTAATGAGATCTAAGTCTGTTTTTGCTAGTTTAAATTTTAAGAATGACCACATTTGGCACTCTCATAGTGCGGTATTAAGTATAAAAATCAAAGAAGATTTATGCTGGGTATGTAATGAAAACATCGCAAATTTTCTGTACGAGCCTTTAATGCTTGGCCACGTTGAGGGTTTTGATTCAGCAAAGGAATTTATTATAAAAAAAGGAAGTAGAGTGGCAGAAGATTATTGGAATTGCTCTCTAAGCTTTATAGAGAATCTAAAACAAAGAAAGGACAAAAAGGCAGGCTATGACGCAGAGGTGTTGATAATGCATGACATCCTGCCAAAGGACATAGAGCTATTGTTTATAGCTTCAGATCATAGATGTATGGAGGCAAATAAATGGAAGGATTTCTTCCAAAGCAATCAACTAAATTATACTAATTGTTAATACTGCTTAGAATAATTACACAAGCTGGCAGCACATAATCTGCTCTGAATACATCAGCTTCACAGTAATATTTCTTTTTGCTGATTTTATATTCAAAACCTTTGTTGAAAACGGGAGCCCATGACTTATCGCACATATAAGCTTCATGGTGCTCTAGTTTATTGTGTTGAAGCAATGGATAAAATTGACCGTTAAATATTCCTGACTTTGTAAGAGCAGCATCCGTAAAGCTTATTATTTGACTTTGCAAGCCATCTCTTATCAGATCATCATGAACAATTCTTAAAAAAACAAACAAGGCAGATAACATGGCAGCAACATCCTTAATGCTATAGCTCTGTTTATTTGAACTTTTAATTTTAAATACTTTGCCCTCATTATCCCATATTGAAGAAAAATGTTCATATATTCTATGACTGGCTTCGTAGCAGCTTTTGCTGGAGAACATATATGCAAGCTGGGATAGGAGATTGAGGCAGTTTGCCGTAGTTGCAAAGGATGCAATGTCTTCGCTGTCTTTTTTTCTTTGCAGTACACCATTGGTTAATACTCGCTGGCATAATTCTTTTGAAAGCTTGTTGAGCGCTTTATGAAATGCATCAGCATAATGCTGTGATATGCTGTATATCTCCGTTAGATGAAGTCCTATTAATGAAAGCTCTTTTGAAGAGTGCGTCTCTATATTTTCCATAAAACCAGTGAGCAAGCCAGGAAGAATATTTAAATCTCCTAACAAAGCTTCCTCGTTGGAATCAAAATAGCATAGGTTATAGCTGCTTAATTGGAGTAAAGCAGAAAATGCATGGAATACAGCAAATTGAGAAATGATATCAGGGCTATCAGCTGCGATTTGAATATGCATCTCTTTGCTATCCTGCAAGGCTACATCCTCGCCATTATAAAAGACATTGCCTACCTTAAGATATCGTCTTATAAACCTTGCCTGATTGGAAGCTGTTTTATATAGTATGTATATGATCAAGTTGGGGTTCTCTATCTGCAATTCAAAGGTTAAAATCCTATCTATTAAATTACAGCAAGCTATTATTGAATTAGCCATTACATTAATATCTATAAATTCTTTTCTTTTTCTATCGGTCCATCTGAAGCTGTTAAAATTGTATAAGCTTTCTACGTCAGCTTCATATTGCGGCATGCATTTTTTGTAAAGGCTGTCAGCAAAACAAATATTATAAGGTCTT
>MGOS01000083.1:83439-86295 GCA_001797185.1 Clostridiales bacterium GWB2_37_7 | reverse complement strand
TAACAGGGATTCCAGATCCTCATGATCCCTAATGTCGGGCATGCTGCAATTTCCACTCCCTGAAAGTACAGAATATGACATAATATTTAAATATATCATGCTGTTTATCTGACTTTTTATATTCAAAATAGTATAGTCCACAATAACACCACCATTTTTAAAATAGCCCATGAAACTAAAAGGCTATAACATATATATGCTGCAAGGTCCAGTTTTATTATTGCAAAGTAACATTGGGACGTACATATAGCTGAAAAAGTCCATGTTATATATTTAATTCTAAACTTTTATTCACTAAAATAGCACGAAATGTTATCCGCCGTTAATAATGCATAGGAACATCAGAATCTTCCTTAAATAAATGTAAAGCCATGCATTTCATAGAAGCCTTTTTTAATACGAATTTTTGAGTATCTAGCCGTTAGGCTAATAAATGGCACAAAATGCTTATTTTTTCTATGTCAAAACTTTAGTGCGATTTATTTATATGTTATAATTATTTTTGTCTATATTCTTTAGAAAAAAGGTGAAAAAATGAAAGAAGGAAAAATACCCTCTGAATTATTAAGAGAATTGGTATTCAACAATATAAAGGTTCAACATCAAGATGTTATTTTGCGGCCTGAAATAGGTGAGGATTGCACTGCCATAGAGTTTGGAGACTATGCTTGTGTGCTTTCAACTGATCCTATAACAGGAGCCGATAAGGGAATTGGCGCTTTGGCAGTTCACATATCCTGTAATGATGTTGCCTCAAGTGGGGTTAGGCCTTTGGCGCTTTTGATGACTATATTGGCACCTGTCTCTGCTACAGAGGAGGATATAAGAACAATTATGAAGGATGCAGGCGAGACTGCGGCACTTTTGAATGTTGAAATTGCAGGGGGACATACTGAAATAACCTCTGCTGTTAATAAATTAATAGTATCCACTACAGCTATTGGCAAGATATTAAAGCACAAACTGGTAAAGACCTCTGGTGCCAAGCTTGGAGATGCTGTTATTATGACAAAATATGCCGGCTTGGAAGGCACGGCAATTTTGGCAAAGGACAAGGATCAAGAGCTGAAAGACAAGCTTACGCCTGAACAGCTGGAAAAAGCGATGCATTTGGCCTCTCAAATTTCGGTTGTAAAAGAGGGGGTGCTGGCAGGTGAATTTGGAGTAAACAGTATGCACGATGTAACAGAGGGTGGAATATTGGGGGCAGTATGGGAGGTTGCAGAAAGCTCCAATACCGGAATAGAGCTGTATTTGGACAACATACCTGTGTTGGAAGAGACAAAGCGTATCTGTGAGGTATTTAAGTTAAATCCCTATAGACTCATATCCAGCGGCAGTATGATCATAACCTGCAGCAATGGAGAAGAGCTAATAGAGCACTTGAGGGCGGCAGATATACCAGCGGCGGTGATTGGTAAAATTATAGACAAAGATAGAATCATTATTGAGAATAAAACAAAAAAAGAGTTAGATCCGCCGGGTCCTGACGAATTATTCAAGGTATAGAAAAAGCAAGCTCACACTTGCTTTTTTTTATTGTAAAGGAAAGTATAATTTCCTTTACAATGGGGGATGAAAGGGGGAGAATCCCCATGCCGTTAAAGGAGGGTGCTCAGGATGCTTGCATCCGTCGAAGGGAACCATAGGGTTCCTTAGGGTCAAATAGTGCGGCGTGAGATGCATTTTTTATTTCATATGATTCCAAACCGGTTTTATTAAGAAATATAGGATGAGTGGGAATATCGGTCCGGATATCAATGGAAGAAGGACACTGCCGGTAAAGATAATACTGAAGATGATATATAGTATCGAAACTGCAACAAAACCGAAGAATCCCCATTTTTTATACCGCCAAACTCCAACCAGAAAAACGATATTTAGAACAGCTAGTATTCCGTTAAATATGATGTATAAGGTATTGGTCGAGTATTCAGGCATAAACGCGGATATCATAGGACCTGCAAGGAATGATCCGAGAGCACTAAATACATAAAGGACAATAAGAACAATGATAAAAGCAGTTAAACAACCGCTTCGCTTTATTTGCGTATCTGTCATGTCAATTCCTCCTAAATCTTTTTTTGCTGTATTGGTACTTAAATAAAAGGTGCACTTCAAAGAAAGCTATGCTCTATTTGTTATATGAAATAAGTGAAAAATTTATTCAGAAGGTCGAATTATTATATAATTGTATACATTTTAAATACAATTGAAACATAATTGTAAAATAAAAGTCAAATAAATATAGCATTATCATGAAGGTATTTGCGGGATAAAGTCGAATTTTATAAAAACAGAAAGAAACTACACGGGAAATCTGAATTTATAAAGTATGCTTTATTGTACATAAATGACCATAGCGAATAACGATAGGCTTGGGTTTGTGTGTAGTCTATGAGGAGGGAATATATGAAAAAAGCACTAGCATTTATAATAGTGTTCAGCATGATGACAACCATGCTGGTAAACACAGTAGCAGCAACAAGTTATGGCACGATGAAACCTCCACTATCTATGCAGATATTTGGAAAAACTATTACACCTGCACCTATTTTATATAAGGACAAGGTATTTGTTCCTTTGCGTGCGGTCGGAAAAGCCCTTGGCTACCAAGTAAATTATGGAACCAAAAGTAAAACCATGGATTTGATATCTAGTACACATAAAGTAGCTGTTACGGTGGGATATATAAACGCAAGGGTAAACAGTGCAAGTATAAAAATGGATGTTGCCCCTGTTATTTACAACGACAGCTTATATGTACCTATGACCTTTGTACAAAAAAACTTCAAGTACGACGTTGCTTATTCAGCGGACAAAAATATGGTTACAATAAACAAGCTAGGTACAGCT
>MGOS01000083.1:74026-83418 GCA_001797185.1 Clostridiales bacterium GWB2_37_7 | reverse complement strand
GAAAAAGCCTTGGTCGAAGGGGGTATTGTTTATTTCCCTGTTAGACTTGTAGGTGAAAGTTTAGGGTACAAGGTAACCTGGAGTTCATCTACAAATACTATGACTCTAGCGAAGCAAGGTCAAAGCATTGTTATGGTTTCAGGAAAAACAAATGCTACAGTAAATGCGAAAGCAGTGAAGCTGGATGGTGCTCCGTATTTGTCTGGTGGCAGACTATATGCACCAATAACTGTAATAAGCAAAAACATAGGACTTACAGCTGCCTATGACAGCAAGCAAAACAGTATAACAATTAGTCAAAAGCAAGTAAGCACACCAGCACCAGCACCGACACCAGCACCCAAACCACCTGTAACTCAAGTTCCTGAAAACAAACCGGGGGTAGCAAACATCATTAATATTGATTATGACGAAAGCGGAGGATTTCCTCAAATTGATATTACGGCAGATAGCCCCATGGGAAGCTATTACGCTTTTATTTTGACTAATCCAAATAGGCTTGTTGTTGACATAAATTCAGCCGCAGCGAGAACAGAATCAAGCATCAAAGAAATTCAGCAAGCGGGAATCACCAATGTAAGGATTGGACAAATCAATAATGATCCTGCTGTTACAAGAGTGGTTGTTGATTTGGAAAGCATTAAGTCATACAAGGTTGTACAATCAGAAGATAAGAAAACCATATCTATCTTATATGCGAACATAATTACCCCTATCAGCTATCAAAAGGAAGGGGATATGGACGTAATAGTTGTAAATGGAACTTCGACCCTAGATGCAAGCTTTATGGAGCTGGATAACCCAAAAAGAATTGTTCTTGATATAAATAGAGCGGTATTTAATAATCTGCTTCAAAGCATACCTGCATCTTCAAATTTATTAAAATCTGTGAGAATTGGTCAATTTGATGTAGGAACAGCAAGAGTTGTTCTGGATGTGACACAAGATACGTATTTTAATGTGAAAACCTCGGGAAATACTTCTAAGATTTATTTGTCCAGTACTCCATTTGAATTTGTACAATATGTTAGAAACTATAATACAGCTGTGGTAAACCTAAGTCCCGGAAAAGAAGTACAATATGATGTATCTGTAGATACAAACAGCAATACTGTTAATGTAACAATACCTCAAGACTTAAGCATGGATACAAAAAGGGTTGAAATAAATGACAATCTGGTACAGTATGTGGATTATAAAACTGACATACAAAATGGCATTAATGTAACCACTGCAGCTATCAAAATGCAAGATTCAATAGATAGCGAGGTAATATCAGATCCCTCTTCAAAGCTTATCAAAATACGCTTAAAGCGCAAAATAACCAGCCTTCAGCAGTTAACTGTAGTAATTGATGCAGGTCATGGTGGTAAGGACCCCGGAGCAGTAGCCAGTGATGGAACAACAGAAAAGGATTTGGCGCTAGATACTTCCATAAAGCTGGAAAAACTACTTAATGCTATGGGTTTTAAAACAATAATGACAAGAAGAGAAGATAAAACAGTTGAACTTGTAGAGAGAACAACTATAGCGAATCAAAACTATGCGGACTTCTTTATCGCCATTCATTACAATGCCTTCAATAAAATAACGAACGGTATAGAAACCTTATATTATCCAAATAGTGTAAATGAGGACTATACAATAAGTAATAAAGCGATTGCAGATATATTTCACCAAGAGATCGTAAAAGCAACAGGAAGAGCCTCGAGGGGCATAACCGCTAGGCCAAACTTGGTAGTATTGAACAAGACTAAAATGCCTTCAATACTATCTGAATTAGGCTTTATGACAAATCCTGAGGAGCTTGCATTAATAAAAACAGACAAATATAGAGATACTGCGGCAAGAGCTTTATCAGTATCCATACTTAAGTACTTTAGAGATATTCAAGGTGTAAATATTGATATTGATCCAAACTCATTATACTCATGGCCTTACGAAGAGCAGGCTGCACAGCCTATAGAACAACAGGGTGAACTACAAGCTACTCAAGAAGTAATGGAGCAGCAGCTTGAGACTACAAGCTTTGAAGAAGCATCGGCACAACAATAGAACTAAAATAGCCCGAGATTATGATCTCGGGTTTTTTAATGGAGAAATACAAGTTAGCTTGTGACATGGTTAAAATTATGAATATAGTTGAAACCCTACTAATATAATATATTGATATTAATTAATAAGGGGTGAAATTAATGAAGAGAAAGCTTGCAATACTAATTGCACTAATTTTAATTAGCACTTTGATACTAAGTAGCTGTAGCAATCCTCTTACTTCAATTAGAGAATTCTTCAATAAGGACGAGCAAACAGCAGAAGATACAGATTTCACAGTGAGTGAACAAGAGAGCTTAAGTGAAGTAACAGCTGTACAACCTGATGATGCAAGACCTACAGTAATGTACTACAAGGATTCTGATAACTTACTAGTGCCCGTAATGAGATATGTACCTAAAAATGAACTAGGCATTGCGAAAGCTACTTTGTCGGCCTTGGTTTACAGCGTAGAAAAAGCAGAAGATTTGAAGCCTACAGGATTGATACCATCATTGCCTATGGGAACTGAAATAAAAGGTGCAGTAATAAAA
This sequence comes from Clostridiales bacterium GWB2_37_7, assembly GCA_001797185.1. GTDB lineage: Bacteria > Bacillota > Clostridia > Lutisporales > Lutisporaceae > GWB2-37-7. The sequence continues at coordinate 80,830 of MGOS01000083.1, read as the reverse complement.
GAGAATGGGCATGCTATTCTAGATTTTTCAAAGGAATTTTTAAACTTTAGCAATCAGAAAGCAGAAGAGCTGGGTGTAAAGGCTGTCGTTTATACCTTAACAGAGTTCGCAAACATCAAGACTGTAGAAATTAGAGTCGAAGGCAAGACTATGACTGAGTTGCCTCAAGGTACAAAGCTTGATGCAGCAATGAAGAGAAGTGAGATTAATCTACAAGCAACAGAAAATAGTAGTGATAAACTTTCAAAAGTTATGGTATACTATCAAAAGAAAGGTGCAGGAAATTATTCCTATTTTGTTCCTGTAACGAAGCTGGTAACAGGAAAGAACAGCGCAGAAGCAGCACTTAATGCTTTGCTAGCTGGCCCTTCTCAAGAAACAGGATTGATCAATCCCTTCCCTGAAGGTACAGCAAGTTTAGGTGTTCAAGTTAAGGACGGTATTGCTTACGTTAATCTTTCTGAGGATATCTTAAAGCTTCAAGGCAACAAAGGAGCAGAAAGATCAGTAAAAAAAGCCACCTCACTAACTCTGGGCCAGTTTTCTGAAATTTCTAAGGTTCAACTTTTTGTAAATGGTGCCACTGTTGAAGATACGGATGGCGTTGGGGCAAATGAATTTATTGATGTTCCGGTATTTGTAAATTTCTACGAATAAATTTACATAGTTCATACATATAACAGAAGGATATCTTTTCTTCTGTTATATTAAGTATAAGATGTTGACAGGCCTACAGATGGAAGAAGGAAGTTCAGGCTGACAAAGGAAAGGATGATATTATGGAAAGAATAGACAAAAGACAAAAACAGCAAATAAGACCTGTAAAAATTACTAGAAATTACTTGAAGCATGCAGAAGGTTCTGTGCTGATAGAGATGGGGGATACAAAGGTAATTTGTACAGCCTCATTAGAAGATAGAGTTCCTCCTTTTTTGAAGGGAAGCGGCCAAGGTTGGATTACCAGTGAATATGGAATGCTCCCTCGTTCGACAGAGACTAGGAAGCCTAGAGATTCTACAAAGGGTAAAGTAGACGGTAGAACTATGGAAATTCAAAGACTTATTGGAAGAGCGCTTAGATCTGTGGTGGATTTAAAAAAGCTTGGGGAGCAGACAATATATATTGACTGTGATGTAATACAAGCAGATGGTGGAACTAGGACTGCATCTATAACAGGTGCCTTTGTCGCTTTGGTGGATGCCCTAAGCAAGCTGCTTCAAAATGGAAAGATTAGTGCTATTCCCATTAAAAGCTTTGTTGCCGCAATTAGTGTAGGTGTCAAAGATGGAGAGGTATTGGTTGATTTAAACTATGCAGAGGATTCCACTTGTCAGGTTGATATGAATATCATCATGACAGAGGATGGGCAAATTGTAGAAATTCAAGGCACGGGAGAAGAGAGTCCTTTTAGCAAGGCCCAACTTGCAGAAATGCTTCAGGCAGGGGAAGCAGGTATACAAGAGCTTATTAGTATACAAAAGCTAAGCCTGGGAGAAATTACGGAAAAAGTAGGGTTGTAGGCATGAAAATGTTAGCAGCAACCAATAATAAACACAAGCTAGAGGAAATAAGTGCAATACTAAATAAGCTGAATATTGAAGTTATTTCAATGCAGCAGGCAGGTATTGACCTTGAGGTGGACGAAACGGGTAAAACCTTTATTGATAATGCTCTTATAAAAGCTAGAGAAATCGCGAGGCTAACTGACATGCCAGTAATATCCGATGACTCAGGCTTGGAGGTTTTTGCATTAAACAACCAGCCGGGTGTAAAGTCAGCCAGATATTCAGGTGTTGACGGAGACCAGAAGGATATGAAAAACAATGAAAAATTGCTAAAAAATTTAATTGATGTTCCTCTTGAACAAAGAGGTGCTCGATTTTGTTCTGTCATAGCAGCAGTATTTCCTGATGGCAATGAAATAACTGCTGAAGGTTATGTTTATGGCAAGATAGGCTATCAAGCGAAGGGCAACAATGGCTTTGGCTATGATCCACTATTTATAGTAGATGGATATGACAAGACAATGGCAGAAATCGGTTCAGAAACAAAGAATATGATTAGCCATAGGGCAAATGCATTGAAGAGCTTTGTGCAAAAACTTGAAATTATGATTAAATAGTATTTATATAAATAAACACAAAAATACGTGATTTAAATGAAAATCACGTATTTTTGTATAAATGAGAAAGCCTAACAAAAGTAGGATCAAACTTAATCCTACGAACATTTCGCGAATAGTGGATATAATAAATAGAAGTATTTCATGCAAGTATTTTTAATATCATTAATAATAATCAAATTATAAGGAATAATAAATAAAGCAGAGTATCCCACAGTTATCCAGCGCTAATTTAAAAAATATCAATAAAACAATAAAATTTGATGTTGACATAATGATACTTATTTATTATACTAGTATTTGTCGCTGTGAGACAGCGGAAAACAACGAGCTGGTAAATAAAATTCAAATAGTTGTTGACAAGACAAAATGTGTTTGATATAATTTATAAAGTCGGCGGTGTTGATAATACATGCGGGTGTAGTTCAATGGTAGAACTTCAGCCTTCCAAGCTGATCGCGAGGGTTCGATTCCCTTCACCCGCTCCATAAAAAATGCGCCTGTAGCTCAGTTGGATAGAGCAACGGACTTCTAATCCGTGTGCCAGGGGTTCGACTCCCTTCAGGCGCACCATAATCAACTGTGGTGGGTATAGCTCAGTTGGCTAGAGCGCCAGATTGTGGCTCTGGAGGCCACCGGTTCAAGACCGGTTATCCACCCCATAATCTAGACGACATAAATTAACTAAAATACAGGGGTATCGCCAAGCGGTAAGGCACCAGACTTTGACTCTGGCATCTCGTTGGTTCAAATCCAGCTACCCCTGCCATCTAACATGATCCACTAGCTCAGTAGGTAGAGCACATGACTTTTAATCATGGTGTCCGGAGTTCGATCCTCCGGTGGATCACCATTACAATGCGGAGTTGGCGGAATTGGCAGACGCGCTAGACTTAGGATCTAGTGTCAACGACGTGGGGGTTCAAGTCCCTTACTCCGCACCAATTTCTTTTAAAGAATAGTATGCGGATGTAACTCAGTGGTAGAGTGTCACCTTGCCAAGGTGAAAGTCGCGAGTTCGAATCTCGTCTTCCGCTCCAATATCCAAATTTTATTTGGATTTTTTCTTTTCATACATAGCTTTTAGCCTTCGGGTCTAAAATAAACAACATGCGCCTGTAGCTCAGTTGGATAGAGCAACGGACTTCTAATCCGTGTGCCAGGGGTTCGACTCCCTTCAGGCGCACCATTTAATATGACTCACTAGCTCAGTAGGTAGAGCACATGACTTTTAATCATGGTGTCCGGAGTTCGATCCTCCGGTGAGTCACCATTTATATGAGTGTAAAGAATGTTTAGATAAATTACCTTAATATATTGCCGAGGTATATTACTGCCAGTGGCAATTATATTATTTTTTGGCTTAATGTTGACTTATAAATGAAGCTTTCTTATAATGAAATAGTAAACCTGCGCTCTTAGCTCAGCCGGATAGAGTAGCTGACTTCGAATCAGTTGGTCGGGGGTTCGAATCCCTCAGGGCGCACCATTAAAATAAACCTTGATTTCTCAAGGTTTTATATATTTTTTGGAAGTAGCTGACTATATATTTTTAAGTAGTCAGTTACTATACAGTTTGTCTAAAGGCGAATTATATTTGTGCTGTCGCATCAAGAATGATGCTGATAAATGAGAGTACCTCTTTACCATATCTAGAGAAGTGTGTCCAAGTATTTGTTGCAAAGAAAAGATATCACCACCATTAATAAGATAGTTTGTCGCAAATGTATGGCGCAATAAATGCGGGTGTAATTTTTCTATATTCGTTTTTTCCCTTAATCTTACAAATATCTGCTTTACAGCATTTTGGCTTAAAGGAATTCCTTCAATTGACATCAATAATTTATCTGTATCATGCATACCACGATATTTTGTTATGTATTTTATTATATGCTTACGTGTTTGCACTCCTAATGGCACTATCCGTTCTTTATTACCTTTTCCCAATACTTTAATAATACCTCGACTAAAATCTATATCCTGTATATTTATTCCTATTGCTTCACCTAATCTCAAACCTGAATCCAACATCAATGCACATAAACAAGCACTTCTCATTCCTGTAACTGTACGTATATTCAATGAAGAAAATATTGTTTTTATTTCCTTTTCAGTTAATACCTCAACTGTCTTTTTTGTTGCCTTAGGCAATCGAAATTTTTTATTAAACTCTGTTGAAATATATTCCTCATTATATAACCATGAAAGAAAGACCCTCAATGCTCTTATATATGTCTGCATTGAAGTAGTAGTAATAGGGGTTTCCCCCTGGGGATGAAATGGATGATTTATATACTTTGGTCTATTCTTAATATTCAGCGCATATTGCTGCAAATCTAATAGAGTAATATCTAATATAGGTTTATCACCTACATAATCAATAAAATATTGAAGCGATCTTCTATAATATTTAAGTGTCTTTGGTGAATTCCCTTTTAATTCCTGCTCAATCATAAACTGCTCAATAAGCATACTTAGATTTATAAACATACTTTCCTCCTTAGTCAGCAATCAATGCCATTTTATTTTCTATAACCTGTGCATAGTTTGATTCTTTACTATGCAAATATCTTACCCCATGAGACTTAATAATTTCAAATACTCTATTAATGTCCGTTATATCAGCTTTTGCTGCAAATGAAGTAATATGACCAATTGTACCCGGTATAAGAGCCATAGCAGAAGAATCCAATTGCTGCTCTCTTGTTACAAGTTTTGCACCTTCAAAGCTATCAAATGCCTTTTGTATAACCTGCCAACGAACATCCGTAGAACATCTTGTAAGACGTGTAGCATCTAAATTCTTTTTTAAAAGCCATGACTGCGTGCAATAAGTCCACAAAGTTTTTAAATTAGCCAATACTTCTTCAATTTCATCAAGTTTGACTTCCTTTAAAAATTCTCGACTGATTTCAAATTCTATATTCCAAACCATATTTGCATTAAGTCCTTTTTTTTTCCACACATCAAAAAACCATAATTTTTGTTTCTTCTGATTAACTTCCAATGTTTTATCATATATACGGCACATAACTTTTCCTGTAGTACGTGAACCAAATACCATATCTGATATCTGTCTTTTAAATCTATAAATAATATCTGTCTGGTATCGACCTTCAAATGTATCAATATCACTTTCATTAAGCTGCATTTCATCCGTATGACAACATAAGTCTATTCGATTAACCTTCGTTGCTTTGATTTCTCCAACGTGCTTTATTATCCATTCTTTTACAATCTGCCAAGATTCTTGTATACCTTTTGCCCAAAGGTAATCTTGCTTAATTTTGATATACACAGGATAATTTTTTTCACTTTTTGAACGCACTTGTGCTATTCTAATCTCATATGCGTCATTATGAAGAATATAGGCATAACCTAAAGAACCATTTTGTAAAAGCTGAAACGACTGTCCACCGATTTCAATTAAATGCTTATAATTCACATTTTCACTAGTCTTAATCCTTGCTTCTTCCTTTTGTGGCCCAAGGTATGACAATATATCAATAGCCAATTTGTTATCTATATCTTTGTAGCCATAGTTCCTAATATCTACAGTCACACATAAAGTATCTATCATAGGTATATTCATAATTAAAACCCCTTTTTTTTTAGATTAGTGGCTTTTGTGCCCCCCCTGCTAGTAAGGAAGGGGGGCAAGGTTTTTTACCTTTACCCAATAATTAAACGTATCTCTTTTTACTTTAATTGGTATATATACCTGGCTTACTTTAATTGGTATATTCAAGCAGCTCATTAGACCTGGCTATTCATACCAATATCTAGTAAATTCTACTCGATCAGGCTATAATATCCATATACTGTATTAATCCAGCTGCTATCAAATATTGTTTAAATATATATTCCGAATATGCAGGAGGAACAGCTTCTGCAAGTTTTTTCTTGTCACGTTCCCAATGTATCTGTAAGGCATCTTGCCAATCATTAATTTTTGCACTTCCTTGACAGCCATTTCCTGCCGTAGTAACATAATCACCATATTTCACAGAGCCTATATGCTCATGATGCTGCGGTTGTTCTACTGTAAAACCTTCTATCTCGAAATATCTATGCTTGAATAGCTTAAGACCGAACATTTCACCACACAACATTAAATCATGTCTGATAGGAGCAAGCATTACATTTTCTATTACATAAGGTCGTCCAGCTCGTATAAGTAAATTTCTTACATCTACTACCAGGTCAGGATATTTATGTTTGTCTTTTGGGTGTACAGCTATTGAGTATTTCTGACAAGGAGGACTCGCCCATATAAAATCAAATTTTTGGAAGTATTCATCCGGTACAGTCAGTATATCACGAGTCACTCGATTGAAAGGATAACGCAATTGCGGTTCGATATCTAAGCCGGTAATTTCTACCTCAATTTGACAGTTTTGAGCAGCTTGATAGATACCCATTGAAGCACCACCAGAACAGCAGCATACATCAAGTATTTTTAGTTTCAATTCGCTCACTTCCTTTTTATGTATTATTCAGCCTGGTCATAAATATATATTATGATTGTCTTACCCTACCGGGCGCATTAATAGGGGAAGGTAATAGGTTGTCCTTGTTTTTGAGTGGTTGCTCTATTCGTTTACCTCTTTGTAAGCGCCTTAGAACGGTCGCTGCGCTCTTTAATATGCGCTGTGCAATTTAAATTGCCTATTAGTGCTTAT
>MGOS01000083.1:71890-74017 GCA_001797185.1 Clostridiales bacterium GWB2_37_7 | reverse complement strand
GAATAGCTTTATAAGTGGCTAATAGATAATTTTATTCCAATTTTCCACACCATTCTTTTGTAAATTCCCTATCGTTATAAGCTTGCCACTTAGGGCAATGCCATGTTTTACAGTATTTATACATCAATTCACCTTTATCACAAACCTTATATTTACATGTTTTTTTAAACAGTTTTGCATATAATGGAGTCATTAAGTTTTCCATTGTAGCCAATAAAAATGTTGCTACAAATAGAAATAAAATTAATCCTAAAAATTCTATTATATATCCCATAATTCACCCCTACTTAAACAAATTATTAGTTTCTTGCTTTGTAAAATCAAATGTATAGTCCTGTTCATTGTCTTTTGTCCACTTGAGCCATAATTTATAATTTAACGTATCTTTATAATATGAATTGAACATTTTCCAATACATTGGTCCTATAATCCATTTTGTACCTAACAAGAACCAAGGTTTCCATTTATATCGCTGTCCTATAGCAGCTTCCGTTTCATCAACATCTATTCGAGTTAGTATTGTTTTCACTGCTATAAGGTAAGGTATAAAAGATTTCCTGACTACTAATATTTTTTCAGTCAACGCTCTTACCTTGACGTCAATATCATAGTCTTGAGACGATATAAGCACATCAAGGTTGTAATGCCTATGCATCTTATAGAATCTAATTGTTTTCTTACTGTGATTCTTCCATGACCGATTGTCAAGCACTGTACCACCTTCATCAATTATGATTAACCCATCCTCAATATTGTAGTAGTTAAGGTCCTTATCATGGTCTAACATATAAGCACCTTCAATATAGACATTGCTATATACATTTTTTGGCTTATTCTTTTCCATTTCACTCTGATATATTTCATTTAATTTTATATAATTTAATTTTTTAGTAATCTTAGTTAATGTCCTCAATATCTTATATTTCCATGTTTCCCTCATGTATTTTTTTGCTACACTTGCTAAATATGTTGTTTTTCCACTCCCGGGAGTACCTAGCACTAATGCTATCATCTTATTATACCTCCTTATATTAGGGCTTAGGCTTGCAGTAAACTTAGCAAGCCGTAGCCCTACTTTCTACCAATGTGAAACAATGCATTTATTAAGCCTATGATTGCTATGATTATTCCTATTGTTATAAAAAACATTACTTCTTCGCTCTCTACCACCAAAGCCATAATACTTGCTGCTAATGTCAATATTACATCTACCATTGCGGGCATTATCTATCACCAACTCTCAAGCCTGCTCTGATTAACAATGTTATCCAATTTAAAGCTGCTTTCCATGTAATGAGAAAAAATATAGCCGTTGTGATTAATACTGGATTATAGTATATATGTCCATTACCCAATGAATCTTCAAGAAATTCTACGGCACCCGAGCCTAAAATCGGTGTTAAATCTATCATTTGTTTTCCCCCTTCTTATAACCAAATATCAAATTCAATGTCCAACCAACTGCAAAGACAAATAAAAATACTTGCCAAAGTGACATTTGTAAACCATCTATTGTAAAAGGTAAGTTAATTACATCCCAAAGGAACTTTATAAATTTATCAACTAACTGTAATACACCCATACTACACCTACTTTCTCATCCAATTCATTACGGCAATTATTCCACCTATTGTAAAAACTGCCCCGATCATTGCAACCACTTGAGATGGTAAGAAAGAAAATAATTGACCAACCAATATGATAACATTACCAACCTGCGATACTACATTACCAAGAAATTCCACTATGCCCATTAAGCCTTCAGCTATAAATATAAATGGCTGTTTAACATAGTAAAGAATTACATCAAGGGCATATGCTATATCACCAAAAATTGTATCCTCATATGCATCCCTTGAAGGGTTAGGGTTAGATGGGGGATAATAATTAGTTCCTTCTTCCTGTCCAGTCCTATCATCTTTTCCATCATCATTTTCATCAATAAAATCAGGAAAATAAGTTACATTAACAGTTTCTCTACCAACTTCAATTCCATTATATTTAACAATTACCGATATAGCATTAGAGCCCTCATTCATGAGCCTATCAAAGCGAATCAATCCATCCCAGTTACCATTTATACTTCTAAAATCATGAGACAAGACCGACCCTGTCCCTGATATACCT
>MGOS01000083.1:49871-71863 GCA_001797185.1 Clostridiales bacterium GWB2_37_7 | reverse complement strand
TTATCAGGATAATCAACTTGTAATAATTTGTATTGAGCCATAAAGGCAAATAGATTAATATTGTCAGAAAATCCTTCCGACGGCGATATCATATTTACAATAGCCAACGATTCCGATGTACCTATTCCACCACCTACTATAACTGAAGATGCTGTCGTTTTTGTAAAAGCCACAATATCATTGGAATAACTTGTATATATATCATTATTCGCCTGAAGTATAGTAGCAAATATCTGTGAAGATGTACTACTAGACGTTTGCCATTGAAATCCTATACTATCCCATGTACTAAAACGCAACGTACCACTAGTAGCATACAGTGAACCCGAAATTGATGCAATTTTTGTCGTACTGTATACTAATCGTATTAATCCGTCAGACCTTTGTATTATAGCTTGATACGGATAAGTAGAAGTTAATAATATTGATTGAGGATACGTTTCCCATGTTTGATAATCTTCTTCTAAAGTTAATTCTTGATTGTACAATTGTACATAATCCGCTATATCATCAACGATTAAATCTACATACGAATCATTATATTTTATTGTTACAGAACCTGATGTTAAATCTTGTATTGCAAATATTTCATTCGAACCCAAAGTTATAGTAGAAGTAAATGTTGGCTTTAACGCAACTACAAATACTCCTTCTTCCTTGACTATCCTATTTGCATACGGATAAGACCCCGTAACAGTTACCGTTATGCTTGCTGTTGTACCTGATTTCGCCTTTATAATAATTCCATGTGTATCCGTACTCTTTAGTGTTGTTGATGTTTCTATCGCAAATAGTTGTATAGGCATAATCATTATTAACATTATTATTAGTAGCGATATTGATATTTTTTTCATTATTTCCCTCCTTTTTTATATAAAAAAAATGGCAGTGATATCTCTCCACCGCCATTCTTTAAGGTTATTGTCTTACAGCCCTTAAAACTCCTATTGAACTGAATATGATCGTAAAGATAAATCCAACTAACAGAAGTGGCTCTGCTACAATTACTGCTAGGATATCACCTATCCAACCTAATATGGCTGTAAATAATTCAGATACGATTGCTATTAATGACCCCATTGGTGTTACTGTCTTAAAACCTCCTTTTTTTAAATATATTTATATTAAAGGCTAATGCCTAATATACTGGGTGCGGGCGTTGGATTCGAACCACGTCTCAAGCAGACAAAGCTTGTGAGCTACCATTGCTCCACCTCCGCATTGTAGGCAGATAATCCGCCTAATTGATTATTGAACTAACTGAAAGATACATTTCATCTTTGTAAACTTGTGCATTTACTTTAACCTTGATAAGCTTTCTTTTGGGATATTCCTCAAGCAGCTTGACTAGGTTTGTGTCCTGAACTCTTAATTTGATTGATTCAAAGCCATTCAACAGATGTAGATTGACAACCATTTTGTTGTCTTTTCCTGCGAACTTTTCAAGCCCTATGTTTTCACCTTCCAGTAAGATTCCGTCTAATTTTTTCATTTACTTTCCTCCATTTCATTTTGTTGTTTTATATATTCGAGATATAAGTTGTAGCCTACTAAGCATGTCCTACCCGAGCCGTCGCATTTAGCACATTTGCGCTTGTAAGATTTTGGGTTTTTACTTTCACATACCAATTTCTTTTTTAGAATACACATAAAAGCCATTTTAAAAAACGTCCCCTGATGCACCTATTAATCTTGCAGTACCTTCTACAGTACCCATATAAGTAAGATTCATATTACCAACATTGACTTTATACAAATGCGCTCCAACATACTCAACATCCGTAACTACTGCACCTGCTTCTATTGCTTTGTAATAATATCGCCTTACTGCCATATTGATAAATTGCTTAGTCTGCTCAAATATGTCCATCAGTTGACACTTCCCTTACCAGTTTTTGCATGTACACATTTCGTACACTATATATAAATTATATTTTACGGTTTGCGTAAAGTCAATACTATTTTTACGATTTATGTACATTTATTTATTAAATTTTTCCATATGTTATAATAAATTAACGGAAAACGAAAAGAGGAACAACATATGTTTAGTGGGGATAGACTAAAGCACCTTAGATTAGAAAAGAATTTAACACAAATTGAACTAGGCAAAATCTTTAATACTTCACATGCAACGATAAACAGATATGAAAAAGGAGTCAACGAACCTGACTCCGAAACTATAAATAAATTCGCCGATTTTTTCAATGTTTCAACAGATTATCTACTAGGCAGAACTAATACTAAAAACAATAAAGAACGTATAAGTCATGCTATAAATGATGATGTCGAACTATTGGAATTTTGGAACACCTTAAAAGAAAGACCTGACTTACAATTAATGTTTAAACAAACGAAAGACCTCAAGGAAAATGACATAAAGCAGATAATAAAAATTATTAAAGCTTTTGAGGATGAGGAGGCAAGCATTGAAGATTAAACTACTAGACGCACCAATATTAAAAGCTTTACTAGATGACAGTATGTATTTTCATGATGTTATGAACGCATACGGAATAAAAACAAGCATAGCCTTTAATCTACCAGCTGCAATTTATGGATTTGTTTACAAAGGTATAAAAGGTAATTATTTATTGGTATTAAATGGTAACATTAATTATAAGACACAATGTGAAGTGTTTCTACATGAGATAAAACACATAATAAGTGATATGCCAAACATAGGGTATATAATAGGTCTAGATATGCAGCATACAGTATTAGAAACAGAACATATGTTCGTATAATAATTGTGACACTTTTTGATAATGGTAATGATTTTCCATGTTTTCGACTAAGCTTTACTTCGAATCAGTTGGTCGGGGGTTCGAATCCCTCAGGGCGCACCATATTTAGCAATAGTAATGCCTGTAGAGTATATACACTCTCCAGGTGTTTTTTATTTTTTTGCAATATTCTCCTAAATACATCCCACTCACTTATTAAACTCCCTCATTATTTAGTTATATTATCGAACAAACACAATATGATATAGAGAATGAAAAAAATAAGAATTTAAGATTTGCTGCTAAGTTCTGCTGAAAAGCATTGGACTGATGTAGATTGGGGAGGGGTGCATATTGAGAGAGCTTTTATTTTTCAATCAGGTATTTAAAGAAAAAATATGGGGTGGCAGCAAGCTGAAGGCGATGTTCAATGTTGATGAAGGAATTTCAAATATTGGAGAATGTTGGACTGTCAGTGCACATTTGAATGGTTTGTCTACTGTAAGGAATGGCAGTTTTCAAGGGCTTACCTTGAAGCAATTGTGGAAAGAAAAAAAGGAGTTGTTTGGATCAATTGAGGGGGACGAATTTCCGTTGCTTATAAAGTTTATTGATGCGGGAGAAGATTTAAGTATACAGGTACACCCTGATGATGAGTATGCTGGACAATGGGCAAATGGGAGCAAGGGAAAGACAGAATGCTGGTATATACTGGATTGTACTTCTAACTGTGAAATAATTTTTGGGCATAATGCGTCTACAAAGGAAGAATTTGAAAAGTTGGTTTTACAAGGCGCATGGTCATTGCTGTTAAATAAGCTGACGGTATACAAGGACGATTTCATTTATGTACCAAGTGGTACAGTGCATGCATTGAAGCAGGGTACTATGGTATTAGAAATACAGCAGCCCTCAGATGTTACTTATAGGCTGTATGACTATGACAGGGTGGAAAATGGTAAACCAAGACAGCTTCATATTAAGGAGTCCATAGATGTAGCTATGGTACCGCATTGGATTGAGTCTTATGAACCACAAGTGTGTAAAGGTAATGGATTTACAAAAACAGTTTTAATACAAAACTCATTCTTCAAGGTAATCAAATATGAAATCAATGGTGCAATGGCTCAAACTCAGGATGAACCCTTTGTGGTGATGGGGGTCATAGAAGGAAGTGGAAGTATTGACGGAATTGAAGTCAAAATAGGGGACCATTGGCTGATTCCTTATGATTATGGCTGCTATAGACTGGAGGGCAAAATGACCATAATAGCTTCTAATACAGTCCCTAAGACGTATTGAAAAGGGAAATCCATATAAATTTATTTCACATCGATATTGTATAAAAACATATTTTATGTATAATAAGGAACAAAGGATAAATTACGGAGGTGTCATAATTGGAAAAGCTTAGCATAAATATTGAAGAATTAATAAGCAAACAGAGAATAAAAACGAAATGGTCAGAATTAGAATGTCATGGTGCATCGGAGTTTTTAAATTTGATATTTCAAGAGCAAGTGACATATGGTAATTTGGCTCAAGCAATTGTTGTTGAAAATCAAGTGGTATGTGTGAATTTATATGAGGGAGTACCTTATAATTCTAATGTTGGCTTAGAAATGATCGTTAGAATGTATATAGATATTGAAGACAATATTCTTTTTTTATGTAGGAGCGGCAGCCTCTATCTCTATGAAACAGAAGGAATGGATGCAGAGGACCTGAGACATTATTATGGAAGAGACTAAATATTATTGTTACAGAGGTAATGTATGGATAAAAGATTAAGTGGTGTTTGGACAAGCCAAAGCACAAAATATATCCTTATAATGGTGCTTACAAGTATATTATGGAGCAGTGGCGGTATTTTAATCAAACTGGTCAATGTTGGACCTATGGCTGTGTCTGGATTAAGAAGCATAATTGCTGCAGCTATCATTTTCATTTATGTCAAAAAGCCTAAGTTTACTTGGAGCTTGTACCAGATTTTGGGTGCAGTTGCCTACGCTAGTATGGCGATAACCTTTGTAGCGGCTACCAGGCTGACAACTTCAGCAAATGCAGTATTACTGCAGTATACTGCACCTATTTATGTAGCAATTTTAGGAAGCTATATTTTAAGAGAAAGGGTTGCTCTTAAGGATTGGATAACGATCTCAGTGACCTTGATTGGCGTAGTACTGTTCTTTTTAGATTCCTTCAGCCTTGGAGGCTTGATGGGGAATATCTTGGCTATAGCAAGCGGCTTTTGCTTTGCTTTGTTTATAGTATGCTCCAGACAGCAAAAAGAAGGCTCGCCTATGGAGACAATTCTTTTAGGCAACATAGTTACAGCAGTGGTATCTATGCCTTTTGTAATAAATACTAATTATGATATGACTAGCATTGTAGGAATAGCTTCTTTGGGTATCATTCAGTTTGGTATTCCTTATGTACTGTACGGAATTGCTATAAAGCATATCAGTGCCTTAGATGCGGTGATGATCGCAGCTATTGAGCCAATATTAAACCCCATTTGGGTTTTAATATTTTGGGGTGAAAAGCCTGGGGCTTGGGCAATTCTTGGAGGCATCATTGTATTGGCTGCCGTAACCTATAACTGCATACAATCTACTGCAAAAAAGCTTCCTATGTGAACACAGGAAGCTTTTTGCATCTAATTAATAGAATTGTGATGAACCTACAATTGCTGCAATTACAGCAAACCAAGCAATGATGCCGATTATAGTTAATACAATGGTTACAATATAGTATATACCTTGAAATTTAAAGAATGCAGTCGATTCGTCAATTAACTGATTGAAGCTTTCAAGCTGTAAAGCCGGGTCTTCAATAGCAAGCAATCCTTCTGCTGACTTCTTAGCTTTGAGCAGCTTCAAACCTGCCAGTATCATCAATATACCGGGTATGGCTCCGATTAGAAATGCCGCTATTCCTCCTAAAGCTGCCAAGGCACCAAAAACTATACTTAAGATTCCAAGAATATTTGCCCATTTAATAAAAGCTTGGAGACTTTCTCGATTTAACATGCCGTCACCTCCTTATAACAATATAATAATCCAAAATGTAGAAAAAAACAATAAAAATGGAAATCGTATTCTTAGACACCATTTATAAATATGTATTATTAGTATAAATTCTTTAGACTAATAAATGTATTTTTTCTTTTGTCAAATTAGTGTAAAATAAATATAACAACATATAAACGGAGGAACTTTTATGTTTCTGAGCTTCATTGGCAGTGGCAGTGCACTCAATACAACCTTAGGTAACAACAATGCTTTTATAAAAAAAGGCGAGACCTTGCTATTACTAGACTGTGGCAGTACCACTTTCTCAAGAATGCAAAGATTAAATTTATTGCATGATACAAAAAATATTTTTGTGTTTATAACCCATAGGCATCCGGATCATATATCTTCCTTGGGAGACCTGATTTTTTATGCACATTACATTCTAAAGGTTCATGTCAATGTTCTTTCACCGGATGGGGAAAATGTTGCTAAGCTGCTGGAGTATATGGGTGTAAAGCAGGAATATTATACCTTGATCACACTTACAAGTGAATATATATTAAATAACGTTGATATTGCCGTTACAGTTTTATATGTGCCGGTAGAGCATATTGAAGATATGAACTGCTATGGCTATATTATTAAATATGAAGGGTTAAATATATTTTACAGCGGCGACTCTAAAGATATTCCAAACAGTGTGTTTCAACGGTTTGAAAAGCAGGAGATTGATTATATTTATCAAGATATTTGCAGCTATGACTATCCTGATAATCCTCATATGTACATTAATAAACTATACGAATTGGTTCAAAGTAAAGACAGAGCTAGAGTATTTTGCATGCATTATGATGAAAGCTTCGATGGAAATCAAATCTTGCAAATGGGGTTTAAGCTGGTAGAAAATATTGAAGAGTAATTAATAAAATAATTGTAAAAGGTGTTGACTTTATGTTAATACTTTTATATAATTATAAAGTCGAGTTACGAGCTTGACATTAAAATGGGTGTGTAGCTCAGTTGGTAGAGCAATTGACTCTTAATCAATGGGTCCAGGGTTCGAGTCCCTGCACTCCCACCATTTAGAATTTAGACACTGCAAGAATTTGCAGTGTTTTTTTGTTTTATTTACTGAACTAAATAACTGTTGTTTATATATATAATGCGAATATAATCATGGTGTAATATAAATAGAATACGACAGTATTTCTTGTTATTCTGATAGAGGAGAAGAAATCCAGTTTCTACATTGCTTTTTTAGGTGTTAAAAATCTATTGAAGCTATAGTCTAATTTAAAATGCCAAAAGCACCTTCGATCAGCATAAAGCGGTGGATTCTTAGTAAAATTCCTTCTTCGGTTATAATATTTTTTAGACTTCTTCCGTTTTTCTAAGAAGGTCTTTGAAACCTACATTCTACGATTTCCTGTGCTTTTGTTCACTTTTCTTTGTAGGGGCAGCGGTTGCTCCTTACTCTCATATATAGTTATTTCAGCATCCTTGTACGTAAATTATTCGTGCTTAGGTACGAGATTCACAATTACAGACTTCTTGTTTGAGTCTAGTGCTGTACCTGTGCGCATAGTTCTTATAGTTTTCTACGACTTTTTAACTCTAAATAAAAACAATAAATAGAAATTGAGAATAATATAACAGGAAACAGCTGGAAAAGGGGTTGGTATTTTGCCGAGTGTGTGATACTTAATCCAAACAGATAAATCCACATCCAAAAGGAACTGCATAATGATATAACAGCACTTAAAATATTCATATAATCCTCCTTCATTAAAAACATATCTATATAATCTTTTAATTATATAGTATCACATTATGGATAAATATGTAAATTAATTTTAATATTTAAATAAAAAACTATAATGCATTGGTATTTGATTATTACATAATTTCAAAAAATCTTTATTACAACATATTTACATGGAATATAATGTATGGCACAATAATTACAACAAACTATGCGCATTGTTAAAATTACAAAATAAAATGAAATTGGAGGAAAACAATGAAAAAAGGGCTAATGAGTAAATTAATGATTCTAGTTCTTGTTGGAGCTATAGCTTCAACCACACTAATGGTACCAGTAAATGCAGACGCTGCTGCTGAAAAAAAATCAATTAAAGATACACAAGTGCAGACTATTACAGATTACATACCTGCAATTGAAAAAGATCCTTATACGGTAGTTAGTGAAGATGGTACTGTTATATATTTCAAAAATCAAGAAGACTATGGTATGTACATGCGCTCACAAAATCAGAGGAGTATAAGCAGTTCGTCTGATGGTTCTGAAATCAGACCGCTTAGTGGTTATACTTTGGTGCCAACAGTATTATCATCAGAGAATAAATCCATGTTATGGATAGGATATCATAGCGCAACACCTTACTGGGCTAAAGCAAGTGGTTACACACTTACTTCCGATACTTCATATTCTGCTAGTGGATCCTACGAATATCAAGGCTTTACAGTTAATCTTGAATTTACCTATACTACTGGTGCTCAAGTAAGTTTTACAGCTGATTCAGCAAGATGGAGCAAATTAGGCACATGGGGAGATTTTACTTTCCAATATGTTAGATTTGATGAATATTATTATGGTACACCAACAGGAAATGTATCATACACAGTTACAAAAGCGATGCACAATAAATATGTAGCTGTTAAATATCAATAAAAGTAAAATAGAAAATACATAGTTTGGTAAAACTAATAAATTATGCTTCGTATTATTATGAAGTGAGCAATCGCAAATCAAATATTAACTAATTTTATTGCATAAGAAGGTCGTGTTTAAATCAGGGTTATAGACCTTTTTATGCACGACTTTCTTTCTTATATAAGCTGTTTATGCATTTTGCGACAGCCCCTTATTTTTTTGTATAATTGCTCTTTGTAAATTTATCTGTGATTTCGCTAATATCTTTAGATTAGGTTTTATAAAAATAATTCAGAACATAGACCAATAATCAATGGGTCCAGGGTTCGAGTCCCTGCACTCCCACCATATAGAATTTAGACACTGCAAGAATTTGCAGTGTTTTTTTGTTTTTGTATTTATTGCCATATATTATATAATAGAAAAAAACCCTTGTTTTTATGGGTGCATGTATGAATACGAGGAGTGATCGATATGGAAAATCAAAAGTTAATTGATATTAGTAACAGTCTCACTATGTTACCGGTACTGTAGCTGCGTTTGCAGAAGCTGGAGCACCGTATAGCTGAAGCAGAAAAGGATATGCAAGCAGTATTGCAGCAATATCATGCAGAAGCCCTGGATGTTGAGCATATGAAGAAAGATTCACTTTCAATTATCGATATAATTGAGAAACTAAAAGAAAGCAGGTCAGAGCTGTTTCGAGAATTGGAGAGCCTTGAAAATAGTAAGAAGGATTTGCTTATAAAGAATAATAATGCGGCATTCGGAATACCGAATGCCGCAAATATCTATGAAATGAGGGGGAGGAATAAAAAGTATTAGCACTTTCTTATATGTTTATTATAACCTCATAGCTACAATAAATATATATGCTTTAACAACATGTTACAAATTGTTTACATCTGTAACAATAACTATCATATTTCTGCGCTATGTTGATAATGCTAATATTTATCTCCCAATTCACCAAGCAAGCTGCCAAAGCCACCTAATATGTTACCACCGGTTCTATCCTCAGGTGACGATTTGACTGCGTTTTTGAAAAGTGTTCTAGCCAGACTGTTTATATTCATACTCTGAAGCATTACCTTGCCGTTGCCTGATAAGGTTGCAAGGAATAGTCCTTCTCCACCAAACAACAGGTTTTTAGCTACTTGACCTACACTCTTGCCTACCCATTCTACATCATAAGTGATATTCCTATCAAAGCCTACAATTGCGCCGGTATCTACCTGTATTTTTCCGCCGTAATCAGCAGGGTTTAGTTCAATGAAGTTTCCACAGGCACCAATAAATAATGTTCCTGCATCGCTAAATTTTTCTAAAATAAAGCCTTCTCCGCCAAACATTCCCGCGCCTACTTTTTTGGTAAGGGCAATATCAAAATCAACTGTATTTTCTGCTGCAATAAAGCCGTCCTTTTGAACATAAAATTCACCATATTCTTCAATATTCAAAGCCATTATTTCGCCGGGTATTGTTTGGGAGAAAGCAACCAAGCCGCTTTGACCATGGGTTAGATTAAATACCTGAAATGCAGCAGACTCACCGGCTAGCTTTCGTTTACCAACATTTATTGCTGTGTCCATAAACTTACCAAACATACCACCACCATTCATTTGCTCAAAGTGACCCTTCTTGTCACTAACGTTGAATGAGGTTTCAAATTCGATATTTTGTGTTTTCCATAAGAACTTACCGGATTCGCTATAAACAGTCTGCCCTGCATTCAACTCTAGCAAGAGCTGCTGCATTGCATTGCCTATTATCTTGTAACCAATCATAATCATCATTCCTTTGCTAAAAATTTATTTAATACAATATAGTAATATCATAACAAATTATACCTATAATCGAAATTAAATGATAATAAAAAGTCTATATAAATCGTACTATAGTTTTGACATTGAAGTAAAAAAGTATTTTGTACGATTTATAATTAGAGGATAGCATTTTGTGATATTTTAGTGGATGTATATTGTTTAGCTCGAAATATATAATCTTAATAAAATTGAAGAAATAGAGGAAATTATAAAAAAATAGCGAAAGTTATAAAAATTCAATGTAAATTTTTTTGAAATTGTAGAGAATAAAATAGATATTATGTAAATAACATCATGTTGTGGGAATAATAAATTTAAATAATTATTGTTTATTGTTACCTAATATATTAAATGGAATATTTACTGAATACAATTTAATAAAACTAAATGAATGGAGGGCTGATTATGCTAGATTATATTAAGGTTACCTTCCCAAATGGTTTAGAGAAAGAATATCCAAAGGGTATAAAGTTAATCAATATAGCAAAGGATTTTCAACATCAGCATAAATCGGAAATTTTGGGAGCAATTGTGAATAATGAGCTGAAGGAGCTTTGGAAGGAGCTGCTTCAGGATAGTCATGTGGCGTTTATTGATAGAAGTACGTCCTATGGAAATAGATTTTACTCCAGAAGTCTCGCATTTTTATTTATTATTGCTGCCAAGGAGGTATTCAAGGGTTGTAAAGTTACTGTAGAACACTCACTTAGTAAGGGCTTTTATTGTGAGGTTCACAAGAACCTTGAGGACAGTGCTCCCTTAACAGCGGAAGACGTAGAAATAATTGAACAAAAAATGTATCAACTGGTTAGAATGGAGTTACCCTTTGAAAAGACAAGAATGAACAATGAGCAAGCAGAAGAGTTGTTCAAAAAAACTGGACAATATGACAAACTTGCGCTATTGAAATATAGGGAAAAGAAGTATATGAATGTTTACAGCTGCTATGGATATCATGATTACTTTTATGGGTATATGGTGCCTTCTACAGCATATCTGAAAATATTCGAGTTGAGATTTTATTCACCAGGCTTAATACTTAGATTTCCTGAAAAAAATGATTCTGAGAAGCTTCCGGCTTTTGTTGAACAAAAAAAGCTATTTAGTATATTCCGAGAGTTTGAAAAATGGGGTAAGATTTTAGAGATTGAGACTGTTAGCAATCTAAATGATGCTGTTGTAGAGAATAGGTTAAAGGAACTCATATTAACTGCAGAAGGCTTACATGAAAAGAAGATTGCTCAAATAGCAGACTTAATAAGCAATTCAAAGGACAAGAAAAAGATTGTTTTGATTGCTGGCCCTTCTTCCTCTGGCAAGACCACCTTTGCTCAGCGGTTGGCAGTACAGTTGAGAGTAAATGGAAAAAGACCGATATCAATATCTATTGATGATTACTTTAAGAATCGGTTGGACTCACCTATTGATGAAAATGGAGAATTAGATTTTGAGACCATTGACTCGATAGACATAGAAACCTTCAATGACGTTATGACAAGACTTATTAAGGGTGAACTTGTGGAAGTACCTACCTATAATTTCCATACTGGCATGAGAGAATGGACAGGTAAAAAAATTAAAATAGACGAGGATCAGATCATTATTGTTGAAGGTATACATGGATTAAACGAAACTCTTACTCAAGAAATACCTAAGGAAAACAAGTTCAAGATTTACATTAGCGCATTGACACATTTAGGCATTGACAATTACAATAGAATACCTACCTCGGATTTAAGGCTAATCAGAAGAATTGTTAGAGATTTCCAATTTAGAGGTACAGATGCACTTTCTACTATAAAACGTTGGGATTCAGTTAGAAAAGGAGAGGATAAATACATATATCCATTCCAGGAAGAGGCTGATGTGATGTTCAATTCCTCATTGGTATATGAGCTTTGTGTTCTCAAAAAGGTGGCATTGCCTCAGCTGCTGATGATAAACAATGGTGTGCCTGAGTATATTGAGGCAAAACGCCTGATTAAGTTTTTGAATTACTTTCTGGCAGTAGATACAGAGGAAATACCAAAAAATTCAATTTTACAGGAATTCCTTGGTAACAGCTGCTTTCGTTAATCATTTTAATTTTACAGATTAACCAAGGATATAATTGTCTAATAAGAATAAAACAGCGCTGTTCAAGTATTGAAGGAATAGCTGCTGTTTTTTTGTTGCCTTTTATACCCAAATAAACATAAATATAATTTTATATTAAAATGAAGTGAAGCCAAAAATAATAATGCAATTGCTGTTCAATAAGCTTTTGCAAAATTTATTGATAATGGAGGAACACCACATGGCGAAAAAATTGGCATTAATTGTTTTGGCTTTTGCATTTGCAGCGGCTGTAATATTTACTGGCTGTGCACCAGCTAGAAGACCTTATTCTCCGGGTCAATATGACAACACAGGTATAAATACAGGCTTCCAAGGTACTAATTTGGATACCGACTTTGGCAACTATACAAAGGTTGGAGACGAATTGGGAATAAGAGATTGGTCAAATAATTATAGAACAGATATGTATAACAACAACTTGAACAATAACGCAAATGCAAACAATAATACGACTACAAAGAGAGCAGACAATATTGCAAGAGCAATTGAGCAGCTTCAAGGTGTGGAAAATGCAACAGTTGTTGTAACAGGGAACACTGCATATGTAGGAATAGATATGGACGAAAACACAAATATAGCCAATGCAAGAGATATAAAAAGAGAAGTATCACAAAAGGTTAGAGCAAATGCAACTGACATCAATACAGTTTATGTAAGTGCCGAAGCAGACTTTATGGATAGACTAAGAAACGTAGGCAATGGTTTAAGAAACGGAAGACCAGTTGATGCATTTACAACAGAATTGAACGAAATGGTACAAAGATTAGCACCTGCAAGTTGGTAGAATGAACATGGCCCCGCTTAAGCGGGGCATTTGTTTGTGCGCCCAGCATGGGCGCAAGCTTGTCGGTGAAAGTCCGATACGGGGGCTGATAGCGCCAACCGTTAGCCTAAGGCAAGGGTGTCCACCGCGAGGTGGAATCTGAAGGAAGTCGGCGGCAAAATTCCGGTCTGAGGAACACGAACTACATAAGGCTTAAGTCTGTGGGCGAGTTTGCAAAACAAAACAAAGCCCCATAGCTATCCGGAACAGGCAAAGTAAATGTAGCAGATATATGGAATGAAGGCTTGCGTTCTTACCTGGGGATATCTCATGGACGTGTGGAAACAGAGTATGATACACGGTCGAAATAAGGTTTGTCATGAGAAGTCAGCAGAGGTCATAGTACCAAGTGCAGTCGACAGCACGAGGGAAGGGCTGAACTTTAGGAGGTGAAAGTAAATGAATGTTACCGGAAATGGAATGAAATACAGACAACCTCAGAACGAGGACTATCTGCGGAAAGTACCTGCGGAACAGGAAGGATATGCAGAAGTGTACGCTTCATCAAGGATAACTGAAAACAACATCACCAACACAGACTTGTCGGCAGGAGGATTGCTGGAGAGGATATTGGACAGAGACAACATGAACAAGGCGTTTAAGAAAGTTAAATCCAATAAAGGAGCAGGCGGAATCGATAGGATGGAGGTAGATGAACTTCTACAGCACCTAAAAGAGAACGGACTGAAACTGACTCAAGCAATCCAGGAAGGTAAATACCGCCCGAATCCTGTAAGAAGGGTAGAAATACCTAAGGAAGAAAAGGGAAAGGTAAGGAAACTAGGTATTCCAACGGTAGTTGACAGAGTAGTACAGCAAGCAATCGCACAGGTACTGTCACCGATGTTCGAGGAACAATTCTCGGATAATAGTTTTGGATTTCGACCAAAGCGCAGCGCCCACGACGCAATCCGAAGATGTCAGCAATTTGCCAACGAGGGCTACAAATATGTAGTGGACATGGACTTGGAGAAATACTTTGATACCGTCAATCAGAGCAAACTGATAGAGGTTCTGTCAAGAACGATAAAAGACGGACGAGTAATCTCTTTGATACATAAGTTCTTACGAGCCGGAGTTGTAGTAAGACATAGATTTGAGGGTACGGAAGTGGGAGTACCGCAAGGTGGGCCGCTAAGTCCGTTATTAAGCAACATCATGCTAAACGAGCTAGACCGTGAATTAGAAAGTAGAGGGCACAGATTCGTTCGATACGCAGATGACATGGTTATCCTCTGCAAAAGCAAAAAGAGTGCGGAAAGAACACTGGATAACATCCTGCCATACATAGAGAGAAAGCTGTTCCTAAAGGTAAATAGGGATAAAACAGTAGTAGATGAAGTAGGGAAAGTAAAATTTCTGGGATTTTCCTTCTATCAAATTAAAGGTTTAACAAGGGTAAAAGTTCACCCAAAGTCCATAGCGAAGATGCAAGCCAAGATAAAGGCACTGACAGCTAGGAGCAACGGGCAAGGAAACGAACTAAGAGCCATAGGGTTAAGAAGGTATATCACGGGATGGATTAACTACTTCAAGGTAGCCGATATGAAGGGTCTGTTAGCAGAAACGGATAGCTGGATGAGGAGACGAATCCGCATGGTTTACTGGAAGCAATGGAAGAAGGTCAAAACAAGGATACGTGAACTGAAACGCCACGGAATCAGTGATAACAAAGCCCGGCAATTCGCAAACACAAGGAAAAGCTATTGGAGAATATCCAACAGCCCAATTCTAAGCTATTCACTCAACAACCAAACTCTTAAGAAGCTTGGTTTTATATTCTTTTCTGATTATTATCAACAAGTACGTGTAAACTAGAGAACCGCCGTATACCGAACGGTACGTACGGTGGTGTGGGAGGTCGGGAAAATTAATCAATTTTCCCTCCTACCCGATTCTTTTAAGTATAGCAAAAAATTATAAATTCATGTATAATTCGTTGTATACATAAGAGTTTCATTATTTGTATTAGGGGAGATTTGTGTGAAGAATGAATTCAAGGGAGCTATACTAATAGTAATAGCGGCTTTTTTTTGGGGAATAGCAGCTACTGCAGCAAAATTTATTATAAATAACAATGTAAATCCATTTAAACTGGTAAATATGAGATTAAATCTTGCTTTTATATTTTTATTTTTCATACTTTTGATCTTTGACAGACAAAAGCTTAAAATAACGAAGCACGATGCTAAATACCTTGCGGTACTCGGAGTGGTTGGAATAGTCGGAGTACAAACCACCTACTATTTTACTGTAGCAACCTTAAATGTTGGTATGGCAATATTTTTGCAGTACTTGGCACCAGCTATGATCGTAGTATACAGCATACTGTTTTTAAAGGAAAAATTATCTGCTACAATTCTTATATCCCTTGGGATTTCACTTTTGGGAAGCATAAGTATCATTTTGGGTAGAGATACAGCTGCAGCGAGCAGCTTGAACATAGTAGGTCTGATAACAGGACTAGCATCTGCTTTTTTCTTATGCTTTTATACGATTTATGGGAAGAATTGTGCTTCAAGAGTAAATGCATGGACTGTATTGCTTTACGCTGTAGGCTTTGGTGCGCTGACTTACGGTTTTGTATCACCACCTTGGGTGCTTTGGAAGGGAGTCACAATAATTGAGTTTGCCTATGCTTCCTATCTGGCAATATTTGCTACAATTATACCCTTTGGTTTGTACTTTAGTGGTTTGCGGTTTTTGACACCTTCATCTGCCAGTATAATTGCAATGCTTGAGCCTGTAATCGCATCTTTGTCTGCATTTTTATTATTGAATGAAAAGATGACGTTTATTCAAATTATTGGAGGAGTGTTGATTATTACAGCGGTAATTATCATAAATATACATTATGTAAAAAAAGAGACTTCTAATAATGAGCAGAAAACTGCAGATAATAAGGAGGAATTAGCATGATGTAAGGCCCTGCTGATAATTTCTCTATGGAATACATGTTGAGGGCGATGTGGGAATGCTAAAACATCAAGGTGCATAAATGATGAGTTTCACGAGAGAAAGAATATAACGAGGCAAAAGATGTCCCCTACTTCTATAAGTGGAGGGTTCCGATTTCTTCAAGAGACAGTGAGCATATGTCCCCAGCCTCGTTGAAACGCTCGGGTAGGTTTTTTGCAAAAAAAACAAAAAACCTTTCAGTAAAATCTTGTTATAACAAAGGATGGATGATATGACAGTAGATAATAGTATTAACGATAAAACAGAGAATATCTTTGCAATAACTGCAAGCTCTAACTATATAAATCAAGCTTTAGAGGAAGCAAGAGAAGTAGACAAAACACTTAAAATATTGCAAAACTACGGAAATGGGATACTTTTGGCAGCTACCTCTATGGAAAAAGAAGATTTCAATAACTCCTTGCTAAATAAGAGGCCGGTATTTATAAGGCACATATCTGCCTTTGACGCAGTAGGAGAAATAAATGACAGCATGACCAAAGAAGAAATTGCCGGTATGATCATGCAGCATATTGATTATATTGAGAAAAATACCAAAATAGCTGTGCAAATCAGAAAAGCAAGGGGAGAATACTACTTTAACCCGATTGACCTTAAAGGTGAAATCGATAAGATTCTCGTTGAATTAGGGGCAGAGGCAGAAATAAAAGAACCGGAATATATAATTTCTATATTGTTAGACGAAACAAGCTGCTATATTGGAATGAGCTCAAGCTATATGAACATTTCCAGCTGGTCAGGAGGCATGATTCACTATAAGAAGGATGATGCGGATATTTCGAGGGCAAAGTTTAAGCTCATGGAGGCTATCAGTGTATTTAAATTAGATTTGTCTAAAATACATCATGCTTTGGATTTAGGAGCTGCTCCGGGAGGTTGGACTTCAGTCCTTTTAGAAAATAAAATAGCAGTGACTGCAGTGGATACGGGCGATATGGATGAGCGATTGAATAAATATAAAAATTTCACATATATAAAAGCCAATGCATCGGAGCTGGAATTGGAAGAGAATAGCTTTGATCTGCTGACCTCTGATGTAAGCTGGAATGCAAAGAATACAGCAGTAATGGTAAATAAGGCTTCGAGGTTTTTGGTGGATGGCAGTTATGCTATCATAACCCTTAAGCTTATGAGCGATAAGGTAAGGCGCACCATTAAAGAAGTAAAGGAAATTTATCAAGAAGTCTTTGATGTTATAGCTGCAAAACAGTTGTTCCATAATAGAGATGAAATTACTTTATTGTTAAGGAAGCGAAGTTAAATATAGGAAGATAAGAAAGTACATGTAAGAGGTGCTTTCTTTTTTTACTCATTTTCGATATAAATGTATAGATTTTCTAACATGTTAAATTTTGGATACATAAGATTGATGTCAAATTAACAAGAAATTTGTTGAAAGATAGCTTATTTTATCTTTCTTAGAATACATTTAAATGGTATAATGGTATCATGTTCAGAAGATTGTATATATTCAAAAATGATGGGGGGAAGAAATTATGTTTATAAAAACTAGAATTCGTACTAAGCTGATTCTATCTTTTAGTTTGATCATCATAGCAACAATGTTAATCTCCGGTGGAATATTCTATAACAGCAGCAACAATAGGATTTTAGACGACTTTAGAAAAAGCACTTTTACTACTGTACAGCAGCAAAACACAATGATAGATGAAATTTTAGGCAACTACAACGAAGCAATTCAAATGCTGGCTGCTAATAAAGCTTTTAATGCATATGCATTAGATCTTACAAAGGAAGATTTGCTTCTAGAAATATTTGGTAATTACAAGGATGCACATAAGAATATCCAGTCAGCATATATGGGAACACCAGACGGCAAAATGATACTTTATCCAGTACAGGAGCTTCCGGAAGGCTATGATCCAAGAGTGAGAGGCTGGTATCAGGATGCATCAAAAAAACCGGGCCAAATAATATGGACAGAACCCTATGTTGATGCAACACAGGGTAACATGATTATTTCGGCTGCCAAAACAATAGAGGTTGACGGCAAGCTTTTAGGCGTACTGGCTATTGACATTGACTTAACGAAGCTATCTGAGACAATTAAAAATACAGTAATAGGAACAAAGGGCAATCTAGTATTGATGGACAAAAACGGCAAGATGGTTTTGCACAAAAACAGTGAGATGTTGGGGAAAGACTTAAGCACAGAAGCTTGGGTAAAAACGATTTTGTCACAGGATTCCAATGATTTATTAGAATACACATATGAAAATAAAGCCAATTATTTAAGCTTTGTAACAAACAAAAGCACAGGCTGGAAAATATATGGTACGATTGAAGCTTCTGAGATAACAGATAAAACAGCAAAGGTTAGGAATCAGATTATAGTAGTAGCAGCAGTCAGCATATTATTGGTAATTGGAATGGGATATGTAATTTCAACAAGTATATCCAAGCCGATACAGGTAATTATGAATGCTATGAAAAAAGCAGAAAGTGGAGATTTTAGTGCTCAGGTAAAGGTTAAGAGCCATGATGAGGTAGGTTTATTGGCACAAAGCTATAACAGCATGCTTGAAAAATTGGTACCTCTGATACAGAAAATTAATAATATCTCTTCAAAATTAACAGAGTCTGCAGAGCATCTAGCGCTAACTTCACAGGAAACCTCCCATTCTACCAAAGAAGTATCCGAAACAGTGCATGAGATTGCCAAGGGTGCTTCGGAACAAGCAGGAGATGCTGAAAAGGGTGCAGAGCTTATAAATGGTTTGTCAAACAAAATGGAAGAGGTTGTAAATATATCATCCCAAATGAAAAGTGCGACTCAGACAGCAGATGTGTTAAATAAGGATGGTTTAAATACAATTAAGCTGCTAAGAGTAAAGTCTAATGAGAATGCTGAAATAGCATCAAATGTTGGAGATAAGATATACAGCTTAAACAATAAATCAGAAAAAATAGGAAGAATAATTGAAACAATAACAGCAATTTCAGAGCAAACAAATCTATTGGCACTAAATGCGGCAATAGAAGCAGCAAGAGCCGGAGACGCAGGCCGCGGCTTTGCAGTTGTTGCTGAAGAAGTTAGAAAGCTGGCTGAGCAATCCGCCAATGCTTCAAAAGAAATCCAAGCTTTGATTGTAGATATACAATCTGAAGCTCACAATGCAGCAGGAGCGATGGATTCAGTGAAGCAAAGCGTTGTAGAACAGGACAAAGCGGTAGACAGCACAGAAGAAGTATTTAATAAGATAGCAGCTTCGATAAATAATATAGTAGTACAAACATCAACCATTGATGGAGCTCTTACAGAAATGAACAAAAACAAGGATGAAGCGGTACAAGCAATTGAAAATATATCTGCTGTTTCAGAGGAGACGGCAGCTGCTTCACAGGAAGTAAGTGCAGCTACACAGGAAATGGCAGACGGTGTACAAGCAGTTACCGATTCTGCAAAAGAGCTGAATAAAGCAGCGCTTGACTTAAAGGATGCGATACAAATATTTAAGATATAGTATAAAAGACACAAGCTGTACGAAAGTGCAGCTTGTGTCTTTTATACAAACCATTCAAAGTATAGTATTGTAATAATCATTATTCATATTGTAAAATACCATCAACGAGGATAGTATTTTATTGTCTGGAACCTATTTTATCAAACCTTTTACTGAATTCACGCATATAAAAATTTATTGATATTGATACTAAATATGTTATAATATAGTGGATTAAAATGTTTGCAAAATTGGTAATAATGTTATATGTAAAAGCAATAGATTTATAATGTATATTTATTGCTTACATAGACTAACCAATTTTTCATTTTTATTTAGGCGATACGCAAAGATAGTTAGGAGGATACCAATGAGTTCAAAACTGGAGAAATTGGAAAATAATAAAGTTGTACTGGAGATTACAGTATCAGCTGAGGTGCTTGAGAAGGGCATGACAAAGGCATATCAAAAAAATGTAGGTAAATTTAATATTGATGGTTTTAGAAAAGGCAAAGCGCCAAGATCTTTTATAGAAAAGGTTTATGGTGAAGGTGTATTCTATGAGGATGCTATAAATGAAGTTTGTCCTGCTGCTTACGATGAGGCAGTTAAGGAGCATAATCTTGAGCCAGTAGATAGACCGGATATTGACATAATTGATATAGAAGGCGGCAAAGGCTTGGTATTTAAGGCAGAAGTTACAGTGAAGCCTGAGGTTACTCTAGGAGATTACAAGGGAATAGAAGTTTCGAAAAAAGAGTATAATGTAACTGACCAAGATATAGAGAAAGAGTTAAATTCACTTAGAGAAAAGAATGCCAGAATTGTTGAAGTTACAGATAGACCAGTTAAAGCTGGAGATACTACAACAATAGATTTTAAAGGCTTTGTTGGAGATGTTCAATTTGAAGGCGGCACAGCTGAAGACTACAAGCTTGAAATTGGTTCAGGTCAATTTATTCCTGGTTTCGAAGAACAGCTGATAGGCGCAGAAATTGGAAAAGAAGTTGATGTAAATGTTGCTTTCCCAGCAGAATATAGAAATGAAGAATTGGCAGGAAAGCCAGCTTTATTTAAGGTAACTGTTAAGGAAATAAAAGAAAAGCAATTGGCAGAATTAGATGATGAATTTGCAAAGGATGTTAGCGAGTTTGAGTCACTAGCTGAGTTAAAAGCAGATATTACGCAGAAGAGAGAGCTAGAAGGGCAAAAAATGGCTAAGCAGCAATTTGAAGAGGAGTTATTAAATAGGATTGCAGAAAATGCTACAATTGATATTCCTGCAGTAATGATTGATGCTCAAATTAACATGATGCTTAGAGATTTTGATCAACAGCTTCAATATCAAGGCTTGAATCTTGAGTCCTATATGAAGTACATGAATTCTACTCTTGATCAGCTTAAGGAGTCCTATAGGAAGATGGCTGCCAATAGAGTAAAGACACAGCTTGTACTTGAGAAGATAGCTAAGGTTGAAAACATAGAGATAACAGAAGAAGATTTAAATGCGGAAATTGAAAAAACATCAAAGCTGTACAATCAAGAGCCAGCACAGTTTAAAACTGTTTTGAGAGAAGAGGACATCGAATATCTAAAAGACGGTATTGAAGTCCAAAAAACAATAGACTTTTTGATAGCAAATAGCGTAGCAAAATAATATGCAATAATAGTAGAATGTACTTTGTGAGGACTTAGTATTAAGGAGGATAATTATGAGTTTAGTACCAATGGTAGTAGAGCAAACCAATAGAGGTGAACGCTCTTATGACATCTATTCCAGATTATTGAAGGAAAGAATAATATTCCTCGCTGATGAAGTGAATGATGTAACAGCTAGTCTTGTTGTAGCTCAGCTGCTATTTTTAGAAGCGGAAGACCCTGACAAAGATATAAGCTTATATATTAACAGCCCAGGAGGCTCAATTACAGCAGGAATGGCAATTTTTGATACGATGCAATTTGTTAAGCCGCAAGTATCAACTATTTGTATTGGTATGGCAGCAAGCATGGGATCATTCCTTCTTGCCGCGGGTGCAAAGGGTAAGAGATTTGCGCTGCCAAACAGTGAGATTATGATACATCAACCTCTCGGAGGTGCCAGAGGTCAAGCAACAGATGTACTAATACACGCAGAAAGATTAGTAAAAACTAAAAAGCAACTAAATCAAATATTAAGTGAACGAACTGGCCAACCACTAGTAAAAATCGAAAAAGACGTTGAAAGAGATTATTTTATGTCAGCAGAGGAGGCTAAGGCTTACGGGTTAATCGATGAAATATTGGCCAAGAGAGGATAGCGAGGTGAAATAATGGCAAAGTTTGAAGAGAAGAAGCAGCTTAAATGTTCCTTCTGCGGAAAGAACCA